>NZ_JBEXGU010000100.1:0-35074 GCF_040607515.1 Streptosporangium sp. NPDC005286
GTCACCGCAGCACGCTGCGGCTCCCTCCTCCGCCTTGCGAGACACCACCTGACCGATCCTCGCCACGGCAAGATCCACAGGACAGGGCCTAGGGCAGGGCACCCGGCGGCCCGCCCGCCCCCGGAGTGAACGCCTGCTCTCCCGCGCGCCGGGCCAGTTCGTGCAGCAGGCGCAGGGCGTCGTCCGGATCCACTCCCTCCGCGAACCGCGAGAGCACGGGGGCCCGGTCCGGGCTGCCCGCCAGGGCCGCGAGCATCAGCCCCGCCACGTGCTCATCCCTGGAGCGGCTGGCGGTGTAGCGGAAGGCGTTGCGCACGGGTGCCCTCTCCAGCAGGCCCTTCCTGACGAGACGCTCGGCGACGGTCTGCACCGTGGTGTAGGCCAGGCTCCGTTCCGCGTCCTGGTTCAGCATGTCCTGCACCTGGCGGACCAGCAGTGGTTGCTTGCAGCCCCACAGCACGTCCATGATCGCGCGTTCCAGGGATCCCAGGTTCACCCGCGGCCACCTTTCGAGGGTCGCGCCCGGCAGCGGATGGCCCTGGAGAACATGTACGGGCACGCAGCCAGGCAGGGTCACACATGAAATTTGGTCATATTGTTACTTAAATCCATCGATGCGGCCATAGCTGGTGAATGTCGACCCTCTTACCAGATCACACTCCAGATCGTCGCTATTCGCCCCTGGAGCGCGCACACCACCTCATTTGACCCCGAAACATTCCCGCAGCATTACAAAGCCCTACAGAGCCCTTACAGCCCCGCACAGCACCTATCTCTGGGCGAAACCCCAAGAGCCGGCCGGGTGGCTGCAAACCCGCGCGGCGCGGAGGACGGCGTACGGCGGGACTCGGCGGGCAGCAAGGACGGCGACGACGTGCGGCGACCAGGGCGAAGGAGTTCGGAGGCTCAGTAGGCGGGAGAGACATCCCGCGGGCGCCTGCGGCGCAGCACCCAGGCCGCGATGACGCCGCCGATCAGGCCGAACAGGTGCCCCTGCCAGGAGATACCCGCCTCCCCGGGGAGCACCCCCCAGATGATCGAGTAGTAGGTGATCGCCACGCCGACGCCGATCACGATGTCGAGGGCGCGGCGGTCGAACAGGCCCCGGGCGACGACGAAGCCGAAGTAGCCGAAGACCAGGCCGCTGGCACCGACCGTGAGAACCCTCGGCTCGTTGACGAACCAGATGCCCAGGCCGCTGACCAGGACGATGATCAGGCTCGCGGCCAGGTAGCGGCCGATCCCCCGCAGCGCGGCGAGGAAGCCGAGGATCAGCAGGGGCAGCGAGTTGGCCATCAGGTGGCCGAAGCCGCCGTGCAGGAAGGGGGCGAGGAGGATGCCGCCCAGACTCTCCGGGACCCAGGACCAGATGCCGTAG
The DNA here is from genome assembly GCF_040607515.1 of Streptosporangium sp. NPDC005286. Lineage (NCBI taxonomy): Bacteria > Bacillati > Actinomycetota > Actinomycetes > Streptosporangiales > Streptosporangiaceae > Streptosporangium > Streptosporangium sp. NPDC005286. The sequence goes on from NZ_JBEXGU010000100.1 coordinate 1,379, forward strand.
ACGTCGAGCGTTCCCTCCCCCGGCAGCACGTAGTCGACGATCTCGACCACCCACATGACGCCGACCAGGAGGACGTTGATGATCGCGGCGCCCAGCGCGCCCGCCGCCAGGTTTCCCGCCCTGCGCTTCAGGAGGTCGCCGGAGGATCGGCCGGTGGGGGTCATCCCGGTCGCGTAGTCGTTCATTCACTCTCCTGGCCTTGGAGCGGTGTCGTGGATGTCAAGTGCCCCCGCCGCACCTGCCCACACCTTTACCGTACGCATTCCCGGCCATGAACGCGCCGGGTGTGATCCATCGATCACACCCGGCCCGCGAATCCCCTCCGGAATCCGAAGGGGATCTACTCACCCTTCCACTGGGGGGCGCGCTTCTCGGCGAAGGCCGCCGCACCCTCCATGGCGTCCTTGGAACCGAACACCGGGTTGATGATCTCGCCCTGCTTCTTGAACATCTCGTCGAGGCTCCAGTCCGCGGACTCGACGATCACGCGCTTGGTCGCGGCGAGCGCCATCGGGGCGTTGGCCGCGATCCGCTTCGCGAGCTCGACGGCCTTGGCCAGCGCCTCACCCACGGGCGTGATGTGGTTGACCAGGCCGACCTCGTACAGCCGGGAGGCCGGGAAGTGGTCGCCGGTCAGGGCGATCTCCATGGCGATGTGGTACGGAATGCGGCGCGGCAGCCGCATCACGCCACCCGCCCCCGCGACCAGCCCCCTCTTGGGCTCGGGCAGCCCGAACTTGGCCTCCTCGGAGGCGATGATGATGTCGCAGGCCAGCGCCAGCTCGCAGCCCCCGGCCAGGGCGTAACCCTCGACGGCGGCGATGAGCGGCTTCTTCGGCGGCGTCTCGGCCACCCCGCCGAATCCCCTGCCCTCCACGACCGGGAAGTCCCCGCTCAGGAAACCTTTCAGGTCCATACCAGAGCAGAACGTGCCACCGGCGCCGGTGAGGACGTAGGCGGCCACGTCCTTGCGCTCCTCCAACTCGTCCAGCGCGGCGGCGACGCCCCTGGCGACCGTGCCGTTGATGGCGTTCCTGGCCTTGGGCCGGTTGATCGTGATGACGGCCACGCCGTCGTCCACTTCGACCAGAACCTCGTCAGACACCGGGTGACTCCTACTTGGGCTGGAAGCGGATACCGCCGTCGAAACGGATCGTCTCGGCGTTCATGTAGTCGTTCTCGATCAGCGAGCGGACCAGGTGCGCGAACTCCGAGGCCAGTCCCATGCGCTTGGGGAAGACCACCGGGGCCACGAGCTTGGCCTTGAACTCCTCGGCGTTGGGCGAGAAGCCGTAGATCGGGGTGTCGATGATGCCCGGGCAGATGGTGTTGACGCGCACGCCGATGGCGCCGAGGTCACGCGCGGCCGGGAGGGTCATGCCGACGATGCCGCCCTTGGACGCCGAGTAGGCGACCTGGCCGGTCTGCCCCTCCAGCGCCGCCACCGAGGCGGTGTTGATCACCACTCCGCGCTGGCCGTCCGCGTCGACCGGCTCCGTCTTCGCGATCGCCGCGGCACCGATGCGCATGAGGTTGAAGGTGCCGATCAGGTTGACCTCGATGACCTTGCGATAGGAGGCCAGGTCATGGGGCGAGCCGTCGCGACCCACGGTCCGGCTGGCCCAGCCGATGCCCGCGCTGTTCACCACGACACGCAGCGGCTTGCCGGTCGCCACGGCCGCGTCCACGGCCGCCTGCACCTGCACCTCGTCCGACACGTCGGTCTTGACGAAGACGCCGCCGAGCTCGTCGGCAAGGGGCTTGCCACGCTCCTCGTTGAGGTCGGCGATGACGACGGTGGCACCGTGCGCGGCGAGGTCGCGGGCCGTGGCCTCGCCGAGACCGCTGGCACCGCCCGAGATGATTGCTGCTGCTCCGTTCAGGTCCATGAGCGGACTTTAACCCGCGGACCGAATGAGGTTCTACTCGGGGTGGGTTAAATCTCTCCGATGCCAGGCCCTGGCCCCTGGCCCTCTTTGCCTACCGCGGTCGGTCAGACGGCACCCCGCCACGGCAAGGTCCGCGGGATGGAGCCTAGATCTCTCCGACGGCAGTGCTCACATCGGGATAGACCTTGATCCGCCGGTCGAGCCCCGTCGTGCGGAGGATCCGGGCCACCGGCGCCTGGGGAGCGGCCAGGCAGACCCCACCGCCACCGCTCGTGGCCAGCCGCCACGCCTCGATCAGCACCGACAACCCGCTGGAGTCCATGAAGGACAGGTCGGTGAGGTCGAGAACCAGTCGCGCACCGTCCAGCTTGATCGCGTCACGGACCTCGTCTCGCAGGAAGGGAGCGGTGAACAGGTCGAGTTCGCCCTCGACGGCCACCACCACGGCGTCGCCGATCGCGCGGCGAGCCAGCCGTAGCTTCATCAGTCCTCCTCGCGCCCAGGGCAGACCCACTTTACTTCGCCACCACGGCACGCGAGGTCGTGCACGACTCTTCACAGGAATCTGCAGCCAAGACGTCCCGGGGTCAGGAGGCCGCGAAACCGTAGGGCAGTTCGAGCCGGTGGGCGGCGAGCAGGTCGGCATCGGCGAGGATCTTACGGGTCGGCCCATCCGCGGCGATGACCCCTCCGGAGAGGATGAGCGAGCGCTCGCACAGCTCCAGCGCGTAGGGCAGGTCGTGGGTGACCATCAGGACCGTCACGTCGAGCCCCCTGAGGATCTCGGCGAGTTCTCGCCTGGAGGCCGGGTCCAGGTTGGACGACGGCTCGTCGAGCACCAGGATCTCCGGCTCCATGGCCAGCACCGTCGCCACCGCGACCCGGCGGCGCTGGCCGAAGGACAGGTGGTGCGGCGGCCGGTCGATCGTCTCCAGCATGCCCACGCGCTCCAGCGCGTCCTTGACCCGGCGCTCCAGCTCCTCGCCCGTGATCCCCAGGTTGGCCGGGCCGAAGGCCACGTCCTCGCGGACGCTCGGCATGAAGAGCTGGTCGTCGGGGTCCTGGAAGACCAGCCCGACCCGCCTGCGGATCTCCTTGAGCGATCCCTTCCCGACCGGCAGCCCCGCTACGGCCACCGTGCCGTGGCCGGCGGTCAGGATGCCGTTGAGGTGCATCACCAGTGTGGTCTTGCCCGCGCCGTTCGGCCCGAGCAGCGCGACCCGCTCACCGCGCTCCACGCGGAAGTCCACGCCGAACAGCGCCTGCGTACCGTCCGGGTACGCGTACGCCAGGCGGCTCACCTCCAACGAAGGCGGCGCGGTCATGCGACCCCCCAGCTCCCAAGCAGCACGGCAAGCGCCGCACCTGGCAACATACCGGCGACGAGCCACTGCCGCGACGCGACGGACAGATCCTGGATGATCGGCATCGAGCCGGTGTAGCCCCGGCTGAGCATGGCCAGGTGCACCCGCTCGCCCCGCTCGTACGAGCGGATGAACAGTGCCCCCGCCGATCTGGCGATCACCGGGATGTGCCGCACGTCCCTGGCCGCGAACCCGCGTGACTCCCGCGCCACCCGCATCCGGCGCATCTCCTCCAGGATCACGTCCAGGTAGCGGAGCATGAACATGGCGATCTGCACCAGCATCGGCGGCAGTTTCAGGCGCTGGGCACCCAGCAGTATCAGCCGTGGCTCGGTGGTGGCCGCGAGCAGCACGCTCGCGACCACGCCCAGGGTCGCCTTGGCCAGGATGTTCCAGGCGGCCCACAGACCGGCGACGCTGAGCGAGAGTCCCATGAACGTCACCCGCTCGCCGAACCCGATGAACGGGATGGCAAGCGCGAACATCACGAACGGCACCTCGACCACCATCCGCCGCAGCAGGAATCCCGCCGGGACGCGCGCGGCCACCGCGACGGCGGCCAGCAGCACGGCGTACAGACCGAAAGCCCAGAACCACTCGCGCGGGGTGGCGACCACCACCAGGGCGAACCCGGCCACCGCCACCAGCTTGCACTGGGGTGGCAGCCGGTGCACGAGCGTGTCGCCCGGCCGGTGGAGCCGATGGTGGTGACCCGTCCCCACTAGACGGAGACCTTCCTGTCACTGCCCTCGCCACGGCGACGCACCGTGAAGAACAGCCCGCCGCCGACGGCGAGGGTCACCCCGACGCCGATCAGACCGGCCACACCCACCGGGATGCCGCCCACATCCCCGTAGTCGGCGAGCGGCTGCTCGCCCAGCGAGTGGTCGGCCGCCTGTCCGCTGAAACCCTTGTCCTCGGCCACCCGCTCCAGGCCGTCGGGCGAGGAGGAGGCGTAGAAGCTGACCACGCCCGCCAGCAGCGCCGCCACCGCGATACCGGCGGGCAGGAACCAGCCACGACGGCGCGCGGCGACCGGTGCCGAGGACGCCGGGGACGCCGGGAACTCCGAGGTGACGGTCACCTCGCCGCCCGCGCCGCGCAGGACCAGCGGCGCGACGAGCTCCCTGGCGCCGTACACCAGGTCGGGCCGGATCGCCAGGACGGTGCTGACGGTGACCGCGGTGATCAGGCCCTCCCCGATGCCGATGAGCAGGTGCACGCCGCCCATGGCCGCGGCGACCGTGCCGATCTCGATGGGCGCGGTGCCGCCGACCCAGAACAACAGGGTGAAGATCAGCGCCGTGGCGGGCACCGAGACCAGCGCCGCGACGAACGAGGCCGCCACCACGGCTCCCCTGCCCCGCACGCTCCGGGTGATCAGCCGGAAGACGCCCCACCCGACCAGTACCGCGACGATGCCCAGCAGCGTGATGTTGACGCCGAGCGCGGTCAGGCCGCCGTCGGCGAAGAAGAACCCCTGTACGAGGAGGACCACCGCCACGCACAGCACCGCCGTATACGGGCCGACGAGTATCGCGGCGAGCGCACCGCCAAGGAGATGGCCACTTGTGCCCGCGGCGACCGGGAAGTTGAGCATCTGGACGGCGAACACGAAGGCGGCGACCAGGCCCGCCATGGGGGCGGTGCGGTCGTCGAGTTCACGGCGAGCGCCGCGCAGGCAGACGGCCACGCCCGCAGCCGCGACCACCCCCGCCGACAGCGACACAGCCGCGTTGAAAAAGCCATCGGGTACGTGCACGACAAGCCTCCGAAGCGCGGATTTGGCTCCACTTTAGGCCATGGGCTTGTAGTTGCAAGATATTGGCATTAACGCCCGACGAAGGTCTGGTGACTTCCGCATGGCACCGGGCCCGCGGCGGTCCCAGGCGCCGTCAACGCACGATGCGCCTGACGAAGGTCCGGGGGCCGAGGGTGCGGACCACGGTACTGAGCCGCCCCTTGCCCGCCGTGGCGTAGGGCCTGACGCTCCACCGGGTCGCGCCGCGCCACCAGGTGCGCGGCTGCTCGATCATCTCGGGCACCGCCTCGATCCTGAAGCGCGCGGGCGGCCCGCCCAGGTCCATCTCCAGGTAGGCGTCCCAGGTACCGGGCCCCAGCCGGCCCATCGCCTGCCAGGCCGTGAACGTGCCGTCCTCGCCGACCGTGACCGGCTCACGCCGCTCCCGGCTCGACTCGCGCTCCCGCCAGACCAGGTAACGCACCGCGTCCGCCGCCGGAGCGGCGGTGCCCACGGTGACCTCACCGTGGAGCACCAGCCGGTGCCCCGCCGCCCAGCGGGCGCGCACCAGCCTCGCGCTGCCCGGCACCGCGACCACGTGACCGCCGATGTCAAGGCTGAGGTTGCCGTAGGGGCGGGTGAAGTACGGCAGGGCGACGACGTCGCCGACCACTCGCGGCGCGGGCGGCACCGGAAGTGCGGTCAGTCCGTCCCTGTCGAAGCCCAGACGTGCGAGCCGGGGAACGCCCTCGAAGGCGACACCCACGTGAACGTCCCAGACGCCGGAGGACAGGCCGGTGACGTCGACGACCCCGGTGAACTCCGCGCAGTCGCCCGTCACCGGGACCACGATCTCGTCAAAGGGGCCGGCGCCCGCGTGCCGGCGCCGCAGCACCAGGGCGAGGTCACCGCCGACGATCTCCGGGCGGTCGTACCGCTCCAGCGTGCTCAGTGCCACCTTGCCGGAGATCGCCAGCCTTCCCTCCCGCTCCCAGCGGAGCGCGGTGAGCTCCCTGCGGACCGAGGCCGACTCGATGTGCGCCAGCCGCACCAGGCGGTCGATGTCCTCCAGTGCGGCGATCCTGCTCCGGTCGATCGCGGGGAGCCGGTCGCGGACCCCGTCGGTCAGCCACCGCTCGCACATGTCGGCCACCTCGGCGGCGATCTCCTTGCGCTCGACCTCCCCGGCGTCCAGGAAGGGCCTGCCGAGGTTGCCGAAGGCGTCCATCCGGAAGTGCCGCCGCAGGAGGTGGTCGCGGAGGTCTCCCGGCCGTACGTGGGCGAGCATCAACTCGATCGGCCGCCTGATCATCCGCAGCCAGGAGACCGGGTCGCGGCTCCCCTGCCGCTGCATGATGCTGGTGCCGTCGGGCCGGGCGACCAGGTGGTAGCAGTCGTAGTCGGCGACCACCGAGATCACGTTCGCGTGGCAGTAGGCGTGGGTGGTGAAGACGACGTCCTCGCCGACCAGAAGCGTCTCGTCGAAACGGATGGCGTGCCGCTCCAGCATCTCCCTGCGGAACAGCTTGAAGCAGCTCAGGCTGTTGTAGACCGCGCTGTCACCGAGCGGCACCCGCTCGGCGTTCTCCCTGAACATCGAGATCGGCACCTTGCGGTCATGACCGACGATCTTCCCGAGCACGATGTCCGAGCCGTTGCGGTCGGCCATCGCAAGCATCCGCTCCAGCGCCTGGGGGCCGAGGTAGTCGTCCGCGTCGCAGAAGAAGACGTACCTGCCGCGCGCGTGGGAGAGGCCGACGTTGCGCGGGCGCCCCGCGCCGCCGGAGGCCTCCTGCCGGACGACGCGGATCACCCCGCGGTGGCAGGAGGCGTACAGGTCGAGCAGCGCGGCACCGTCGTCGGTGGAACCGTCGTCGACGACCACCACCTCCAGGGCGACCCGCTGGATCAGCAGCGAGGTCAGGCACCTGTCGAGATAGGGCCGGCAGTTGTGCAGGGGGACGATCACGGTGACGTCGACGTCGGACCGGATCGCCTCCTCCCTGGTGATGTCGCAGCCGCCCCGCCCCGTGCGGACTCGCTGAAGAGTCGTTACCGCCACCGCCGCGCCCCTCGTCGGTCACTTTCCGCTTATCTAGCGTCTCAGTATGTGACTAAGAGCCACCCGTGCGGAGCAAATCCACAGGGTTGCCTCCCCAACCCGCTCCCCGGGAAGGCCGAATTCGGAGAGAAACAGCTGGTTCGCCCACCATGGGCAGGAAACCCGCCTCCCCGAACGCCACCGCCCTCTGCCGCCCTGGTCGGCCCGTGACGCCAAAAACACGCCGCACTCTCAAACCCCGCTGTCGGCCCGGTCGAGGTCGTCTCGATCGCGGTCGGCGCGCACGTTCGGGGCCCGATCCGCCCCGAGCGCCCGAACCCGACGACGGCGCGGCAGCCAGGCGATGACGTACAGCGCGAGCGCCACCACGATCAGCGCCCCGAGGAGGCGCAGGGGAAGGATGACGAAAGTCGCGCTCCGCTGGGATGTCCCGTTGGTCCCGGAGACCGACACCGTCGCATGGCAGAGGCACATGAACGGCGGATCCGCCCATCTGACGGTGACGTCCCTGCTGTCTCCCCTGAGCAGGGTGAAGTCGGGAAACGGCACCTCGTACCCGTTCACCTCCACCTTCAGCGCACGGGGGCCGAGGAAGTCGCGGTGAACGGTCCCGAGATTGTCGACGGTGGTGGTGAAGTCGACGGGGCCGCCCGTCGAGAAGGCACCGGAGGTGCGCAGGTCGCCGATGCGCACGGACGTGTCGATCGGCCCCGGAACCGTGATGTAGATCGGCGTTCCGATCGCCCGGTTCAGCTTGATGTTGCCCCCACCGGCCCCCGCCGGGGCCACGAAGAGCAGGGCCACCTGGTGCTCGCCGTGCTCGGGCTCCGGCGGAGGGTCGATCAGTACGGTGACGCCCCGCTCCGCACCGGGGGCGAGACGGAAGCTCGCCGGCCTGACCTTGAGCCAGCCGGCGGCCGAGCGGGGTGCGTCACGCTCGAAGAGCATCTTCCCGGACCCGTCCATGGCGAAGCCCACCCTGTCGACGACCACATCGACGGGCAACCGCCCCTTGTTCGCCACCTGGAACGACCGAGGCTCGTCGATCTCCTCCGGGGCGACGACCAGCCGCGGCGGGCTCACCGTCAGCGAGAAGTCCGGAGCCGCACCCGGCGCCCCGGAAGCCCCCGGCCCCACCGTCAGCGTCACGCCCGCCACCATCAGGAACGCGACGATCACACGTCGAAGCCTTCCGGTCACCGCTCAGCCCCCTTCACGGGCGAACCGAACATCTCGCCGAGTGCCCGACGGGTGGGCCCGCAGGGTGCCGGCGACCGGTGCGAAGGCCCTCAAGATCCTTTTTGCACAGAGTAGTCATTTGATGACGTAGAGCGCAAGCCTTCGGGAGGCCGTGTCTCCGGCGCCCGGCTCTTCCGATCACGCGTCAGGCCAGAAGCGCGCCGGCCTCGAAAGCGCCCGGCATATCCCGCACGCCCCCTTCACCTCCACCCGAGAGCCGGCCTTTGGTGCTGAAAGGGGTGCTCACCCGGGATGCGGCGGAGCGGACAGGCAGATCAGGCGCCACCTCGGTCACCTAGGCTTCCCGGTCTTTTCGGTCGCGATCATCTCGGGGCCGAAACGCCCCCGCCGGAGGCTGCTCTTGGGTGAGGGGTCGGGTAATCGACATAATCACGGTGTGTTCAGGAAATTACCGCCCGGCCCGTTCAAACCACTTGCAGGCGTGCTGCTGTTGTCGGTGGCGATTCTTGGCCTCAAGTGGATGAGCGGGGCAGACCCCTATGTGCGTGGACCGTTCTTCTGGGCGGCCTTGGTCGCCGCGGTTCTGGGCATGACTCTTGCACTGGCGGTGGCCGTGAAAAGTTTTCGCAGGGCCCGCAGGCATGAGTATGACGAGCGCGAGCCGGAGGAAGCGCCTGATGAGCCGCGTAACCGTCTGCTCATGTTCTCGGCGGCCATGCTCCTGGTGATGGCGACGGAGCTGTCGTTGATTCTCTCACTGCTCGCGGCCACGGACGGCGGGGACCCCCACACGACGGGGCCGCTCGACTGGGCCTTATGGGCGAGCCAGGGGCTGCTCTTCGTGTTGATTGTCGGGGTGATCACCTGGGGCGCGCGGAGAGGTGTCTAGTGGTGAGAGCGGGTGCGGCCGATCCGAGGGTAGCGGCTGGAGCCTGCGGTCAGAGCGCTCCACACCCATGGCAGCTCTTTGAGCAAAAACGACCAGGGTCCACAATTGATCCTGTGCGCAAACGAGCTCTCTTATTTCTTCCTACGGTCATGTATGGGATCGCAGCGGTACTCCTGGGCATGGAATCGATGGTTCGGGCGCACTACCAGGTGAGTCCGTACGAACCATGGAGCGTTCTGGGCTGGCTGGGGTTCACCGTCTTGATGCTCGCCCTGTTCGTGAGCGTCGGCCTGGGGGTTTGGGCACTGCATATCGCGAATGCGAAGCGCGACCAACACGAGTCGGCGCAAGGGGATACCCCCGAAGCGCCGCGTAACGCTTGGGCGGCGGCAGGCCGCTGGTTGGCACGGCACTGAGGTAGGGCGCGGTGCGCCGTCACCGACGCCCCCGTAGCGGGGGCGTACGGCAGGGCGCGCTCCAGCACACGCACCTGAAGGCGTGACCACTTGCCGTCCCGGCTGATCGTCGATCATGGGCTGCGCCGGGCCGCAAGCGCCGGCCGAAGGCCTGAACGTCGGTGACCGTCTCACCTTCGGGCAAGGGGGCACGAGCAGCCATCGGGCACGGAAGATCATAAAGTTCCCCTGAACGGCGAAAGGCCAGGTCACCGGATATCGGTTGACCTGGCCTTTCACATGCGAGCCGACGAGGGGAATCGAACCCCTGACCTACAGTTTACAAGACTGTCGCTCTGCCGATTGAGCTACGTCGGCATGGTCGCCAGACGATTGTAGTCGGCTCGAGCCTCACACGTCACCGAGGTATGCCGCGACGATTGCGAACCGTTAGGAACGACGCTTGCGGGCGACCTCGTAAAGGGCGATGCCGGCGGCGACGCCCGCGTTGAGGGACTCGGCCGCGGCGTGCATCGGAATGCGGACGACCAGGTCGCAGGACTCGCGGACCAGGCGGGACAGGCCCTTGCCCTCGGAGCCCACGACGACGACCAGCGGGCCGTCGAGGAGGTTGGCCTCGCCGATGTCGACCTTGCCCTCGCCGTCCAGGCCGATCACGAACAGGCCCGCCTCCCGGTACTCCCGCAGGGTGGCGGTGAGGTTGGCGGCGCGGGCGACCGTCAGGGTGGCCAGCGTGCCCGCCGAGGTCTTCCAGGCACCACCGGTGACACCGGCCGAGCGGCGGGAGGGGACGACCAGGCCGTGGGCGCCGAAGGCGGTGGCCGAGCGGGCGATGGCACCCAGGTTGCGAGGGTCGGTGACCCCGTCGAGGGCGACGATCAGCGGCACCTCCGCGGCGTCCCGGGCGATCCGGACCAGATCGTCGGGGTGGGCGTAGTCGTACGCCGGGATCTGCAGGGCGATGCCCTGGTGGATCCCCCCCTCGGTGAGTCGGTCCAGCTTCTCCCGCCCGACCTCCAGCATCGCGATGCCGCGGTCGGCGGCGATGCGGACCGCCTCCTTGACCCGGTCGTCGTTGTCGATGCGCAGGGCCACGTAGAGCGTGCTGGCCGGGACTCCGGCCCGCAGCGCCTCGACCACGGGGTTGCGCCCGCCGATGTGCTCGGGCGCGTCGTCGCTCCGCCTCGGACGAGCCGAGGCACGCGGAGAGGCGGACCTGCCGGTCTTCTCCTCGCGCTCGATCCGCTCGGCGCGCGCCTTGTCCTTGTGCCAGTGCCGCATGTGCGCCGGCGGGGTGGCCCCCCTGCCCTCCAGGCCTCGGCGGACGTTGCCGCCGGTGCCCTTGGTCGGACTCTTCTTCTTCGCGGGTCGCCCGGACCCTTTACCCCCACCAGCCATGGTCTATAGCGTACGGCCTGGTTTTACCGCGAGAGTTCCCAGCGGGTGCCCTGGGGGGTGTCCTCGACGTGGATCCCGGCCCGGGAAAGCTGGTCACGGATGCCGTCGGCCGCCGAGAAGTCCCTGCGTGCCCGCGCCGCCTGCCGCTGCTCCAGGGCGACGGCGACCAGCGCGTCGACGGTCGCCCGCATGCCGGTCTCGCCGCCCGTGGAGCGCCACTGCTCCGAGCGCGGGTCGAGGCCGAGGACGTCGAGCATGTTCTGCGTCTCGGCGAGCAGCCTGGCGACCTGCTCCTTGTTGCCCTGGGCCAGCGCGACGTTGCCCTCGCGGACCACCTCGTGCACCACGGCGAGCGCCTGGGGGGTGCCCAGGTCGTCGTCGAGAGCCTCGGAGAAGGCCACCGGGAGCGGCGCGTGCGCGTCGACGTCGTGGATGACCTCGGCCGCGCGGGTGACGAAGCCCTCGATGCGCTGGTAGGCCGTGGCGGCCTCGAAGAGCGCCTCCTCGGAGTATTCGATCGAGGAACGGTAGTGCGGGGCCGCCAGGTAGTAGCGGAGCTCGACCGGGCGGACCTTCTTGGTGACCTCGGGGATCAGCAGGGAGTTACCGAGCGACTTGCTCATCTTCTCCGCGCCGATCTTGAGCATGCCGTTGTGCATCCAGTAGCGGGCGAAGCCGTCGCCGGCCGCCTGGGACTGGGTCAGCTCGTTCTCGTGGTGCGGGAAGATCAGGTCGACGCCACCACCGTGGATGTCGAAGGTCGAGCCGAGATACTTCGTCGCCATGGCCGAGCACTCCAGATGCCAGCCGGGGCGGCCTCGGCCCCACGGGGTCGGCCAGGTCGGCTCGCCGGGCTTCTCGCCCTTCCAGAGCGCGAAGTCACGCGGGTCGCGCTTACAGGAGTCGGTCTCGGTGTCACCCGCGGCCCGCATGTTCTGAAGCTTCTGGTTGGAGAGCGATCCGTACCGGTCGGCGTAGGACATGACGTCGAAGTAGACGTCGCCACCGGAGGCATAGGCGTGGCCGGCGGCGATCAGCCGGTCCATCAGCTCGATCATCTCGGGCACATGGCCGGTGGCCCGTGGCTCGACGGTCGGGGGCAGGCAACCCAGCACCTCGTAGGCCCAGGTGAAGGCCCTCTGGTTACGCTCGGCGACGGCGAACCACGGCACGTTCTCCGCCGCCGCGACCCTGATGATCTTGTCATCGATGTCGGTGACGTTGCGGCAGAAGGTCACCTCGTAGCCCGACCTGATCATCCAGCGGCGGAGCACGTCGAAGTTGACGCCCGAGCGGATGTGCCCGATGTGCGGGGGAGCCTGCACGGTGGCACCACACAGGTAGATCGAGGCCCGGCCGGGTTCGACCGGGACGAATTCGCGGACGGTGCGTACGCTGGTGTCGTATAGCTGCAGGCTCACGAGGGCAAGGCTAATACCTCACCTCCCCTCACAAGCCAGGTTGCGGGACGTTGAAGACACCCACTAGAGGATTTTCTGACCATTAGCGGCGAATGTCCCCCAGCCAGTCCGTGAAAGAGCACCGGGTAGAAGACATACCCGGAAGCGATACGGACGATCATGCCGGGTGTCGATTCTGTAGGCTCGAAGAGCCATGGACGCCAAATCCCCCGCGGCGGCAGACCCGCTCTCCCGCCCGTCCCCGCCCCTGACCGCCGCCGCCGAACCGAGCAGGACAGTCCTCGCCCTGCGCCGTGCCGGGATCGCCGTCGCCGGAGTCGGCGTGGCCGCCCTCACCGCCGCGGCCTGCGTGCTCTCCTTCGAGGACCTGCGCGCCCTCGCCCTGGCGGGCAGGGCGCCCGCCGACCTCGCGTATCTCTACCCCGCCGCCTTCGACGCACTGCTCGTCGTCGCGATGATCGGCGTGCTGCTGCTGAGGGGCGGGTGGTGGCCGGTACGGCTGCAGGCGGGGGTGGTCCTGACGCTGCTGTTCGCCGGCGCGGCCGCCGCCGAGGTGGCCACCGCCATGCGGATGGCGGTGGACGAGCAACGGGCGGCCGTCGTGGTCGCCGTCGCCCCCTGGGTGATGCTGATCCTGGCCCTCTGGCTCTGGCTCCTGCTGATCAAGCACGCCGCCGCCAGGCGTGCCGCGACCGACGCGAGCCTGGCCGACCGGCTCGCCTCTGAGCACGACATCGTGCCGTTCCCCGAGGCGGGCCGGCCGTCCTCGGAGCATCCGGGCGCGCCGGACCGCGAGGAGCGCCGACAGGGGCCTGGCCACCCCGGGCAGTTGGTGCACCACCCCGCGGCCGAGATCATGCTCGATCCGCACGCCGCCCCTCCGCTGGAGACGGTCCCGCACCACGATCTCCCGGCGGGAGAGCCTGTGGTCGGCCCCACCGCGGCGCCGGAGACCCCCGAGGTCGCCGACCTTCCGCAGGGCCCCCCGCCCCCGCGGAGGGCCGCGGCTCCCCGGCAGGGAAAGCCGATGCGCTGGGGTGACCTGGTCCGGCCCCGCCAGGGCGATCTGCTCGTCCACCCGCCCCGTCCCGGCCTGCGAGCGACCGAGGAGGAGCCGGGAGGCGAGAGCAGGGTCAGCGAGCGGGTGGAGACCTGGGACACCGACGCCGGCCTCCCCCGGGAGCGGGAGTCCCGGACGAGCGAGGCCGATACGGCCGAGGCCGGCCCACCCGGCACGGCTCGACCCGACACGGACGAGGTGAGCGAGCGCGACGCCGACACCCAGCCGATCCTCGCCGTGAAGGATCGGACGGCGAACGTCACGCCCGGCGGGACGGCGACGGAGGTCACCGAGGCGGCGGCGAAGGCGGATGCCGCGGGCAGGAGAGCGGGCGGCTCGCCCGACCCCGCGCACGGCGCCGAGGCCGCCGAGGCCGGGGAGGAGGCCCAGGCAAACCAGGAGGACGGCACCGCGGCCCCTCCCTCCGGGCGGATGCGCAGCACGCCCGTCCCGCCCGGCGAGTGAGGGACGAAAGCTTGACCACGCCCGCATGACCCCCTGACCGGATCCGGGGAACGAAGCCGGCGTGACGAAGTGCTGGGTGAAGGCCTCCGATGACAGCGGCTTTCCGGTGCGGAACCTGCCCTTCGGGGTTTTCTCGCGCCGCGGCGAGTTCCCCCGTGTCGGCGTGGCGATCAGCGACCAGGTACTGGATCTGGGCCTGCTGGCGGAGACCGGGGTGCTGAGGGGCTCACACTGGTTCGCCTCCGGCACCCTCAACGCGTTTCTGTCCGCGGGACCGCGGATCTGGCAGGAGGTCAGGGAGCGGTTGATCCATCTGCTCACCGAGCCGTCATGCCGCCCGGCGGTGATGCCCGCGCTCATCCCGATGGTCGAGGTGCTGATGCACCTGCCGTTCCACGTGGCGGACCTGATCCGCTTCCAGTCGTCCATCGAGCACGAGACGAACCTGGGCCGGATGTTCCGGCCGCCCGGCGATCCGCTGCCGCGCAACTGGCCGCGGATGCCCATCGGGCAGTACGGCAGGGCGTCGAGCGTGGTGGTCTCCGGCACTCCGGTCGTGCGCCCGTCGGGTCAGCTCCGGGGCCGGGGAGGAGCTGACCCGGTATTCGGGCCGTCCACTCAGCTGGATTTCTCCGCCGAGATCGGCTACGTGGTCGGCGTCCCCTCAACCCCGCCGCACGCGCTGGGAACCCAGGCGTTCGAGGACCACGTCTTCGGGGTGGTGGTGGTCAACAGCTGGCGGGCCCAGGACATCATCGCCTGGGAGAGCACACCGCTCGGGCCGTTTCTCGGACGGTTCGCCACCTCGATCTCTCCGTGGGTGGTCCCGCTCACGGCGCTGGAGCCGGCCCGGGTGGTGCCGCCCGCCCAGGACCCACCTCCGCCGCCCTATCTGCTGGCCAGGCGGCAGTGGGGCCTGAACCTCACCCTGCGGGTCGAGTTGAACGGCCGGCTCCTGTCGGAACCGCCGTTCGCCACCCAGTATTGGACCGGCCCGCAGCTGTTCGCTCACACGGGTGTGAGCGGCGCCCCGCTGCGGACCGGCGATCTGCTCACCTCCGGGCCGGTGTCAGGATCGGCCAGAAGCCAGTTCGGCACGCTGCTCGAACTGACCTGGAACGGCCGAGACCCGCTCGGCATGCCGGACGGAACCGAACGGGTCTTCCTGGAGGACGGCGACATCGTGCGCGTCACCGCGAGCACCTCCGGCCCGGAGGGGGGTCAGCTGAACCTCGGCGAGGTCACCGGAGTGGTCCGCCCCGCCGTCCGCTAGACGCTGTCCACCAGAGGCCGTTCGTCAGACCCTGGAGCGCTTGAGACCGGCGACCAGGCCGACACCGACGATGGCCAGACCCACCTGCATGACGAGTTCGATCCAGTCGATCCCGTCCGTGGTGGCGACGCCGAGAACCTGGGCGATGGCGGTGCCGATGAGCGCCGCGACAATGCCGACGACGATGGTCAGAATCCATCCGATCGCCTGCCTACCGGGAAGCAGCAGACGACCGATGGCACCGATGACAGCGCCGATGACGATTGCTCCAAGAATGGACTCAATAGTCATTTCAACCTCCCAGTGAGGGTGAGACCTTCACTCTCACAGGGAGGTGGCTACCCCCTATGCCATGGATATTCCTGTAAACGGTAAAAATTCGGTCAGTGCGACTTCCTCGCCTGCATCTGAACGACGAGTAGCACTCCGATCACGGCGAGCGCGAGCTGGATGAGGTGCTCCCACCAATTGATCCCCCGCGTGTTGGTCAGGCCGACCGATGCGGCGATGGCGGTGCCGATAAGCGCCGCGATGATGCCGACGATGAGCGTCAGGCCGATGCTCAGGTTCTGGCGCCCGGGAAGAATGAGGCGTGCCAGCGCGCCGATGATGGCGCCGATGATGATTGCGGAGACAATCGATCCGATCATGTCCGGCTCCCCCTGTCACGAGACACAGTCATCAGGGAGTTACCCAGCGCATTCATAGATCATCCCAAAAAGGGGTGGCCCGTACCGCGCCAGGAAACGGGCCACCGCCTCGATGTGGACTGACGGGCATTCCGCGCCGCCCGCCGGAACGTTTCCACGTTCCGCATGAGAAGACGTCCGACAACCGCTAGAGGTTCACCACGATCGCGGTCGCGATGGCCGCGACGCCCTCGCCTCGGCCGGTGAGACCCAGCCCGTCGGTCGTGGTGGCGCTGACGCTCACGGGAGCGCCCACGGCCGCACTGAGGGCCTTCTCGGCCTCGACGCGACGAGGGGCCATCTTGGGCCGGTTACCGATCACCTGGACGGCCACGTTGCCGATCTCGAAGCCCGCGGCCCGCACCTGGCGAGCGGTCTCCTCCAGCAGAGCGGCACCCGAGGCACCGGCCCAGCGGGGATCGGACGTGCCGAACAGGCCCCCGAGGTCGCCAAGACCGGCCGCGGACAGCAGAGCGTCACAGGCCGCGTGAGCCGCAGCATCACCGTCGGAGTGCCCGGCCAGGCCGGTCTCCCCGGGCCAGTGCAGGCCGGCGAGATGGAGCTCGCGGCCGGAAGCGAACGGGTGGACGTCGACTCCGACGCCCACCCGTGGAAATGTCTTGTTCAGGAGTTGAGAACCTCGTCCAGCAGGGCCTCGGCCTTGTCCTCATTGGTCTTTTCCGCGAGCGCGAGCTCGCTGACGAGGATCTGCCTGGCCTTGGCCAGCATTCGCTTCTCTCCCGCGGAAAGTCCGCGTTCCCTGTCTCGTCGCCACAGGTCGCGAACGACCTCGGCGACCTTGTTGACATCACCGGACGCCAACTTCTCAAGGTTCGCCTTGTAGCGGCGGGACCAGTTCGTGGGCTCTTCGGTGTGAGGCATTCGAAGCACGTCGAAAACGCGCTCAAGGCCCTCTTGTCCGACTACGTCGCGAACACCCACGAGTTCGGCGTTGTCAGCCGGCACCTGGACGGTAAGGTCGCCCTTGTCGACCTTAAGAACCAGGTAGGTCCTTTCCTCACCTTTGATGGTCCGGGTCGTGATCGCCTCGATCCGAGCAGCCCCATGGTGGGGGTAGACGACAGTGTCGCCGACCTGGAAAGTCATGTGACAAGTACCCCTTCCGCTGTACTCAAGAGTACCACGTATCCACAGCCTCCCGGAACAGTGAAATCACCATAACTGCAGGTCAAAGCCGCGTCTTATGACTTGACAAGTGCTCAAGTGTGTGAATCAAGGGGGCAAAAAGCACTTATGACCTGCGTTCCCCACCTCCGAATGATCAGGCAGGGCGAGGCGGAAGCCGGTAAACGTCGCCGATAGGGTTGGCCTTGCCCTACCTCATGCGTGACAAGGAGAACTCGCACCGTGACCCGCAACAGCCGTCACCGGGCGATCGCCGCCGCCGCGTTCCTCGCAGCCGCCCTGACTCTGGCCGGCTGTGGCGCCGGATCCGACGCGATCACCAACAAGCCCTACTCGCCGACCGAGGCCCTGTCGGTCAAGACAAAGGGCATCGACATCTCCCAGGCCTTCTTCCTCGGCCCCGACTCCGGCGGGACGCTACCGGCTGGGACGGCCACGCCGCTCTACCTGTCCCTGGTCAACACCAACGGCCCCGACCAGCTCGTCGGCCTCGGCGTCGACCCGGCCCTCGGCACGGCGAAGGTGAGCGCGCCCGTACCGCTCCCCCAGAACCAGCGGGTGAACGTCGGCAAGCCGACACCCACGATCCTGATCGAGGGGCTGAAGAAGCCCCTCAGGGGCGGCGAGTCCATCCCGGTGCAGCTGCAGTTCGCCAACGCGGGGGTCGTGCAGCTCACGATCCCGGTCATCACCCACAGCCGCGAGTTCACCGCCTACCCGCAGGTTCCCGGCGCCTCCGCGGCTCCCACGCCGACCCCCACCCCCTCCGCCTCCACCGAGGACGGGCAGGGGCACGGCCACTGACCACTCCCGTCGGCCTCACCATGCGGGAGGCCACCGGGCGACCACGGCTCCCGGGAGATCCGAATCCCCGGGAGCCGGTCATCGGACAAGGCCCGGCCCCCGGTGACCGCCTCCGGACACGCCGAGGGGCCGTACGGCGCGGGCACGCCGTACGACCCCTCGGACCGTCCGGAGGCGCGTGCGAAGGCTCAGGCCTCCGCGGGGTCGAACTTGTAGCCCAGGCCCCGGACCGTGAGGATGCAGCGCGGGTTGGACGGGTCGGACTCGACCTTGGCCCGTAGCCGCTTGACGTGCACGTCCAGGGTCTTGGTGTCGCCCACGTAGTCGGCACCCCAGACCCGGTCGATGAGCTGGCCCCGGGTGAGCACCCGCCCGGCGTTGCGCAGCAGCACCTCCAGCAGCTCGAACTCCTTCAGGGGCAGTTGCACCGGCTCGCCCCGCACGGCGACGATGTGGCGGTCCACGTCCATCCGGACCGGACCGGCGGCCAGCACCGCCGACTCCAGCTCCTCCACATCGCCCTGGCGGCGCAGCACCGCGCGGATGCGGGCCACCAGCTCTCTGGAGGAGAAGGGCTTGGTGACGTAGTCGTCGGCGCCGAGCTCCAGCCCGACCACCTTGTCGATCTCGCTGTCCTTGGCGGTGAGCATGATGACGGGCACGTTGGAGCGCTGGCGGAGCGAGCGGCAGACCTCCGTCCCCGGCAGGCCGGGGAGCATCAGATCGAGCAGCACCAGGTCGGCGCCGTTCCGGTCGAAGGTCTCCAGCGCCTCCGGCCCGGTGGTGGCCACGGCCACCTCGAAGCCCTCCTTGCGCAGCATGTATGACAGAGCGTCGGAGAACGACTCTTCGTCCTCGACGACAAGCACGCGAGTCACTGCGCGGCCTCCAGGGGGATCGTGGTGGTAGCTGGTACTGCCACCGCCATGCCGCCGAAGGCGGGCAGGCGGAGGGTGAAGGTGGAGCCTGAGCCTTCCTTGCTCCACACCGTGACCGCCCCGTTGTGGGCGGCGGCCACGTGCTTGACGATGGCCAGGCCGAGGCCCGTGCCACCGGTCGCGCGCGAGCGTGCCGCGTCGACGCGGAAGAACCGCTCGAAAATTCGCTCCTGGGCGCTCTCGGGGATGCCGATGCCCTGGTCGCTCACGCTGATCTCGACGTATTCGGTGTTGGGGCCCGCCCCGCGGGCACTGACCACGACCCGGGTGTGCTCGGGGCTGTAGGCGACCGCGTTGTCGATGAGGTTGCGCAGGGCGGTGACGAGAAGCTCGTCGTCGCCCCATATCCGCAGGCCCTCGACGCCGCCGGAGACGAGGGTGATGTCCTTGGCCGCCGCGGTGGTGTTACAGCGGTCGATGGCCTCGTGCACCGCCTCGTCGATCAGCACCGGGCCCGGAGTGGGGATGGGCTCGGCGCCCTGGATGCGGGAGAGGGTGATCAGGTCCTGGACGAGGTAGGTGAGCCGGGCCGCCTCATGCTGCATACGCCCGGCGAAGCGGGTGACCGCCTCGGGGTCGTCGGCGGCGTCCTGGATGGTCTCGGCCAGCAACGACATCGCGCCCACCGGCGTCTTGAGCTCGTGGCTCACGTTGGCCACGAAGTCGCGGCGGACCGCCTCGACGCGGCGGTGCTCGGTCTGGTCCTCGGCGAGGACCAGCACCTGACCGTAGGAGCCGAGCGGGGCGACCCGCACCGCGAAGTTGGTCGACTCCTGGCCGAACTTGTGGCCGGCCACCTCGATCTCGCTCTCGCGGATCTCGCCGTCCCTGCGTACCTTCCTGGCCAGCGCGAGCAGCTCGGCCGCCATCAGGTGCTCTCCCTTGACCAGGCCGAACGCGCGCGCCGCCGAACTGGCGCGCAGCACCCGGTCCTCCTTGTCGAGCACGACCGCCGAGGACGGCAGCACGGCCAGCACCGAGGCGACCCCGTGCGGGAGCGCGCCGGGCTCGACGCCGTCCACCGGTGTCATCCCGTCACGCCGTCCGTGGCTCTGCTGGCGGACGACCATCACGGCCAGCGCTCCCACGACGAAGCCGGCCAGCGCGGCCAGGCTCGCCATCAGCTCACTCACGTGGTCCTCCCGTAGGCTTCACGTTTTCGATGGTAGGTGGGGGTTTCCATGTTGGGGACGGCCCGGGGGTGGTGACAGCGGCCTTTCCCGCAAAGTTCACTTTGCGGTCGAGGTTCGTTCACCGGTCCCCTCATACGGTGAGTTCCATGCGCGACGCCTATCACGAAGACCTCGACGCCCTCACCGAACGGCTGGTCGAGATGACCCGGCTCGTGAGGTCGGCGATATCGCGGGCCACCACAGCCCTCCTGGACGCGGACCTTCATCTCGCCGAGAGCGTCATCTCCCAGGACGAGGAGGTCGACCGGATCTTCGCGGAGATCGAGGCCACGATCTTCGACCTGATGGCCAGGCAGCAGCCGGTGGCCGTGGATCTCAGAATGATCATCGCGGCGCTGCGGATGGGCACCGACCTGGAGCGGATGGGCGACCTCGCCGAGCACGTGGCCAAGGTCGCCAGGCTGCGCCATCCCGACTCCGCGATCCCGCCGGAGATCCGTGCCACCATCCTGGAGATGGGCCAGATCGCCGAGCGCCTCATCACCAAGACCGGCAGCTGCATCGCCTCGCGCGACGTGGAGTCCGCCCTGGAGCTGGAGGCCGACGACGACGCGATGGACAGGCTGCACCGCAGGCTGTTCAAGGTCCTGATGGCCCCCGACTGGAAGTACGGCGTCGAGCCGGCCATCGACGTGACGCTGATCGGCCGCTACTACGAGCGCTATGCCGACCACGCGGTCCGTGTCGCGCACGACGTGGTCTATCTGGTGACGGGTTCCCGGCCGCAGGACACCGGCGCCCTCTGACTCCCCCCGTCGATCTCCTCAGCCCCTCGGAACGTCAGGAGGGCCCGCCGGATCCGGCGGGCCCTCCTGGTGTTCCTGCGGATGAGGCCGGGACTACTTGCCCTGGTTGGCCACCGCCTCGATGGCGGCCTCGGCGGCGGCGGGGTCGAGGTACCGGCCGCCCCTGGTGACGGGGTGGAAGTCCGCGTCCAGCTCGTACTGGAGCGGGATGCCGGTGGGGATGTTGAGCCCGGCGATCTCGTCGTCGCCGATCCCGTCCAGGTGCTTGACCAGCGCCCGAAGCGAGTTGCCGTGCGCGACGACCAGCACGCTCCTACCGGCCGCGAGGTCGGGCACGATCTGGTCGTACCAGTAGGGCAGCATGCGCTCGACGACGTCCTTGAGGCACTCGGTCCTGGGCAGAAGCTCGCTCGGCAGCAGCGCGTAGCGGGGGTCGCCGGACTGGGAGAACTCGTCGTCGTCGGCGATCGCGGGCGGCGGGACGTCGTAGGAGCGACGCCAGAGCATGAACTGCTCGTCTCCGAACTCGGCCCGCGTCTGCGCCTTGTCCTTGCCCTGCAGGGCGCCGTAGTGGCGCTCGTTGAGCCGCCAGGACCGGGAGACCGGCAGCCAGAGCAGGTCGGCGGCGCCCAGTGCGAGGTTGGCCGTCTGGGTCGCCCTGGTCAGCAGCGAGGTGTGCACCACGTCGGGTCGCACCCCGGCGTCGAGCAGCAGCCTTCCTCCGCGCCGTGCCTCCTCCTCGCCCTTGGCCGAGAGTCCCGCGTCCACCCATCCGGTGAACAGACCCTTGGCGTTCCATTCACTCTCACCGTGCCGGAGCAGCACCAAAGTCGACATACCGACAAGCTTAGTGGGCATCCCCCGGTGCCCCTCAGCGCTCGGGATCGGCGAAGCGGGCGAATGCCTGGAGGTTGGCGAGCGACTCACCGCGCTTGGCACGCCACTCCCACTCGCGCCGGATCGAGGTGGCGAAACCCAGCTCCAGGGCGCGGTCGAACCCCTCGTCGGAGTAGGTGAGCACGCACCCGAGAAGGCGGTCGATCTCCTCTTCGGTGATCGCCCCCAACGGGGCCCGGCCCACGAGGTAGACGTCACCGATCGAGTCGAGGGCGAAGTGCACCCCGTACATGGAGCCGTTCTTGGTGAGCAGCCAGCGGTAGAACTCGGCGTGGTTCTCGTCCGGCCGGCGGCAGAAGAACGCCTCCACGTGCAGGGCCTGGTCGCCGACGATCAGCCAGGTCATGGTGGCGAGCTTGTGCTGGCCGGGGAGCCTCACCAGGAAGGCCCCCGGCCTGGGCTGCTCGTAGGAGACGTCCGCGCTCTTCAGCGCCGCCTCGATCACTTCGCGCATGGGCCCAGCCTACGAGCGGGTCTCATGAATTGACCGCGATGGGGACCCGGTGCAGGTTCGCCATCGCCCCGGCGTAGACATCCGCCAGCCTGGCCGCGGTGGCCGACCAGCCGAAGGCCGCCGCGTGGGCCACCGCGGCCGCGGACAGCGCCTCCCGCCAGGCGGGGGCGTACACGAACCGGCCGAGCACCCGCGCCCAGTCATGGGGGTCGTGCCCCTCGACGAGCACCCCGGAGACGCCGTCGCGCACCGCGGTGCGCAGCCCGCCCACGGACGCGGCGGCGACAGGGGTGCCGCATGCCTGGGACTCCAGGGCCACCAGGCCGAACGACTCGTTGTGCGAGGGGACGACCGTCACATCGGCCGCGCGGTACCAGTCGGCCAGCTCGTGCTGGGGCGCCGGTGGAACGATCCTGACCACGTCGGAGATCCCCAGCGAGACGGCCACGTCGGTGAGGTACGAGGGCCTGGCCAGGCCGTTGCCGCTGGGGCCGCCGACGCAGACGACGACCAGTCTCGACCTGAGCGAGGGATCTTCGAGGAGCATCCTGGCCGCGGCGCGCAGCAGCACGTCCGGGGCCTTCAGCGGCTGCACGCGGCCCACGAAGAGCAGCACGTGGGCATCCTGCGGCAGCCCTAGCCTGTGCCGGGCCGCGCCTTTGGAGGCGGGCTGGAAGACCCTGAGGCTCACGCCGGGGTTGACCACCTCGACCCTGGCGGGGGCCGCCCCGTACAGCTCGACGAGATCACTGGCCTCGGCGGGGGTGTTGGCCACCAGGCGGTCGGCGACGTCCACGACCTGCTGTTCGCCCAGTACCCGGGCCGTCGGCTCGGGCTTGTCGTCCTCGGCCAGCAGGAGGTTCTTCACCTTGGCCATGGTGTGCATGGTGTGCACCAGCGGCAGGCCCCAGCGCTCCTTGGCCAGCCAGCCCACCTGGCCGGAGAGCCAGTAGTGGGAGTGGATGACGTCGTAGCGGCCCGGCTCGTACATGGCCTCGGCGCGCAGCACGCCCGACAGGAAGGCGCAGAGCTGGCCTGGCAGGTCGCCCTTGTCGAGCTCCTCGTACGGTCCGGCGGTGACGTGGCGGACCGAGACGCCCGGGACGATCTCCGCGACCGGTGGCAGGTCCCGGGATGTCTGCCGGGTGAAGATCTCCACCTCCACCCCGAGTTCGGCCAGGCGTTTGGCCACCTCGACGATATAGACGTTCATACCGCCCGCGTCCCCGGTTCCCGGCTGGTCCAGGGGGGACGTGTGCATGCTGATCGTCGCGACTCGGTTGACCCGCCGTCGCCTCACCGACACCACCTCCGAGTGGGCTCAACCACCTGAGAATCCGCAACATTCCCGACACATCACCGCAGAAGGGTCCGTGCGGGGTGGTCCTGGCAGGATGGAGGGTCATGAAGAGGACAGCTGTGGTGACAGGGGCCAGCAGTGGGATCGGCGAGGCGACAGCCCGCCGGCTGGCCGCGGAGGGCTTCGACGTGGTGGCCGCGGCACGGCGCCGGGAGCGGCTGGAGGCGCTGGCCGCCGAGGTGCCCGGCATCCGCGCGGTCACCCTGGACGTGACGTCGCAGGAGTCGGTGGACGAGCTGGCCTCCTCGCTCGACCGCTGTGACGTGCTGATCAACAACGCCGGTGGCGCGATCGGCCTGGAGCCCGTGGCGAGCGGGGACGTCGCGGACTGGCAGCGGATGTACGACGTCAACGTGCTCGGCACGCTCCGCGTCACCCAGGCGCTGCTACCCCGGCTGATCGAGTCCGGCGACGGCGTGCTGGTGATGCTGACCTCGGTGGCCGGGCTCGTCTCGTACGAGGGCGGCGGCGGCTACAACGCGGCCAAGCACGCGCAGACCTCGATGACCGAGGTGCTCAGGCTGGAGCTGGTCGGCCGGCCGGTCAGGGTCGTCGAGATCGCCCCCGGGCTGGTCCATACCGAGGAGTTCTCGCTGAACCGCTTCCGCGGCGACTCCGCCGCCGCCGACGAGGTCTACCGGGGCGTGCCCGGCCCGCTCACCGCCGACGACGTGGCCGACGCCATCGCCTGGTGCGTGACCCGGCCGGCCCACGTGAACATCGACCGCCTCGTCATGCGCCCCCGGGCCCAGGCCGCCCAGCACAAGCTCCACCGCGTCTGAACCATGTCCAAGCCGATAGGGGAGATCACCAGGGGGACCACCGGTCACAACCGCCTGCGGCGGGCCGACCGGTGGGTCGTCGCCGCGCACGGCCGCCTGCTGCGCGCCGCCGACCGCCCGCTGGTGGTCGACCTCGGCTACGGGGCCTCGCACACCACGACCCTGGAGATGTTCCTGCGGCTGCGCCGGATCTGCCCCTCGGTCGAGGTCGTCGGCGTCGAGATCGACCCGGCCAGGGTCGCGGCGGCCAGACCCCACGAGCGCCCGGGGCTGTCCTTCGCGCTTGGCGGCTTCGAGTTGCCGGTGGACCGGCCGCCCCTGCTGGTCAGGGCGTTCAACGTGCTGCGGCAGTACGGCGAGGCGCAGGCGTGGGAGTACTGGGCGATGCTCCGCGAGCGGCTCGCGCCGGACGGGGTGATCGTCGAGGGCACCTGCTCGGAGGTGGGCCACCGCGCGGTCTGGGTCGGGCTCGACCGCTCGGGTCCCCGGACACTGACCCTCTCGGCCCGCTTCGACTCCTTCGAGCGCCCCTCGGATCTGGCCGACCGGCTGCCCAAGACGCTCATCCACCGCAACGTCCCCGGTGAGCCCGTCCACGCCTTCCTGCGTGACTTCGACCACGCCTGGGCGGTCAACGCGCCCTTCGGCTCCTACGGTTCCCGCCAGCGCTGGATCGCCTCCGCGAAGACGCTCGCCGCGACCTGGCCGCTGGCCGAGCGCCCCCCGCTCGGCGGCCGGTCGCGCTGGCGGCTCGGTGAGATCACCCTCCCCTGGGCCGCGGTCGCCCCGAGATGACCGGCTAGACTCTGCCGCGCCCTGAGCGGAGCGCGCGAGACGAGCGGGTACGCCGCGAAACGCATCACTCGACAACCCGTAGTACTACCCCTCGTGGTGCGGGGGTTAGTCTTGACGGTGTGAAGGGTCTCGGCGAGCTTGAACGCAGCATCATGGACATCATCTGGGCACAATCATCCCCCGTGACGGCACGGGAGGTCGGACGCCTGATATCCGACCGCGACCTGGCGCCGACCACCGTGATGACCGTGCTCGACCGGCTCACCCGCAAAGGCTTCCTGGTCCGCACCCGCGACGGGCGCGCGTGGCGGTACGCGTCCGCGGAGAGCCGCGACGCCTACGTCGCGGAGCTTATGCTGGAGGCGCTGGATCTGACCGGTGACCGGTCGGCGGCCCTCACCCGGTTCGCCCAGGCCGTCACCGGCACCGAAGCCGACATCCTGCGCAGGGCCCTGACCGGCCTTGAGGAGGAGCTGGAGGACGAGTAAATGACCGCGGCAGCCCTGGCGACGCTCGCCCTGGCCTGCACGGTCGGCGCCTGGCGGTTCACCAGGGCACGGTGGACCTACCGCGCTCCGCACGTGGCCATCGTGCTGTGGCAGGCGCTGGGGGTCACCTGGGGGCTGGCCGGGACGGGCGCTCTGCTCGGCTACGCGCTGGAGCCCTATGGCCAGGGTGTGCTGCACGGCCTGGCCGGCTTCGCCGCCTCCGCGTTCGGTGGCGGCCGGGGATTACCCCAGCCATACGACCTTTCGAGGATCGTCGCGCTCATAGCCGGGCTGACGGCGCTCGCCGTGCTGATCATGGTGCTCCTCGCCGCGGGCGTGCAGACGTTCCGCGCCCGGCACCGCCACCGCACCCTGCTCGCCCTGATCGCCAGGGAGGACCCGGTGGTCCCCGGTGTACGGGTGCTCGACCACCCGGGCGCCACCGCCTACTGCGTGCCCGGCCTCCGCTCCCAGGTGGTGGTCAGCGCGGGTGCGCTGAAACTGCTCTCCGCCGACGAGCTGACCGCGGTGCTCGCCCACGAGACCGCCCATGTGCGCGAGCGACACGACCTGGTGCTGCTGCCCTTCGCCGCGCTGCGCAGGGCCCTGCCCTGGTCGCGCGTGGTCAAGGACGCGCAGAGCGAGGTCAGTCTGCTGGTGGAGATGGCCGCCGACGACGTCGCCCGCCGCTACTGCTCCCCACGCCGCCTGGCGACCGCCCTGCTGCGCTTCGGCACGGCGGGCGCCGTCCCCGCGCCGCACGGCGCGCTGGGCGCCGCGACCTCGTCGTCCGCCGCCGTGATGGCCAGAGTCGAGCGCCTGGTGACACCGGGCCCGATCCTGCCGATCGGGGTCCGCTACGCCATCGTCGCCTTCTCCGTCACCCTGACGGCCTCGGCCCCGCTGCTCTGGCTGATCCCGCACTGACCTCACCTCGGCGTACCGGCCGATCCTGATACAACTTCACCCCAAAACGCTTGCAAGTGTTAGCCATGGCGTTTGCAATTGCAAGCATGGTGAGGCAGACTCAAGGTATGGCACTACCCAAGGTCGGCTCGATCGGTGAGTACATCCGCGAGCAGCGCACGCACGCGAAAATCTCCCTGCGTCAGCTCGCCGCGGCGGCGGGGGTCTCCAACCCCTACCTGAGCCAGATCGAGCGCGGGCTGCGCAAGCCCAGCGCCGAGATACTGAACCAGATCGCCAAGGGCCTGCACATCTCGTCGCAGGCGCTCTATGTCCAGGCCGGTCTCATCGAGGAGCGCGAGCCGGACAGCGACGTGCTGACCGCGATCAGAGCCGACCACCTCATCACCGAGCGCCAGCGCCAGGTGCTGATCGACATCTATGAGTCGTTTCGCAAGGAGAACCGGGCCGAGGCTCCGGACGAGGATGCGCAGACCTCCCAGAAAGCGCATCCCGCACCGGAGCCCCGGCAGGGTGACGCGGGCTCCTCGCCTGACGACGAGGTACCGCTGCCCGGGGAATATCTCACCGCGTTGAAACCCTACGCGGCGCCCCCGAGCAACGGCCACATCACAAAGGAAACCAAGGAAGGTTAACCCATGCCCATCACCACCGAAGTCAAGAAGCTCGCCGAGTCCAAGCCGTTCTACGCCGTCGCCGGGGCCGGCGACTTCGCCGTCGAGAAGCTCATGAAGCTTCCGGAGCGGATTCATAGGCTGCAGGGCCGCCGCGAGGAGATCCGCGAGGCCGCGAAGGACCTCCCGGAGAAGGCCAGGGAGCTCGCCGGCAAGGCCGAGGGCTATGCCAAGGACTTCCCCGTGAAGGCGCGCGACTACGCCGACCACTTCGCGGGCAGGGCCACCGAGCTCTACGAGGAGTTCGCCAACCGCGGCCGCAAGGTCGTCTCCAAGACGAGCAGCGAGGCCGCTCTGGAACTGGAGGAGCTCTCCGAGGCCGCCCGGCCCACGACCCAGAAGAAGGGCACCCGCACCTCGAAGTCCGGCACCTCCAAGGCCTGAGCCCGTCGAGGGCTCGTCAAGCTCCAGGACCCGTTCCGGCGCCGCCGGGGCGGGTCCTGCGGCGTTCGGGGGCCGTTCCCCGGCCGAGCGTGTTCGACCGGAGCGGGCACGTGGAGGCCGATGACGCCGCGAAGGGGACTTTCGGCATTAGGCTGAGGGAAACCGGTGAGGCGAGCGTTCTGGAGAGACGATGATCCAAATCCACGGTGCCCTGGACCTGGTCTTCTGGATCCTGGCCGTCGGGGTGTTCGCGCTGTCGGGCTGGGCACTCGTCCACGCGGTGAGGACCCCCGCACGGGCGTTCGCGGTCACCGGCAAGCAGAGCAAGAACCTGTGGCTGGTCATCCTGGGGCTGGCGGCCCTGTTCGGCTTCGCCGCCGCGGTGGGTTATCTCAGCACGCTGAGCATCTTCACGATCGCGTCCGTCATCGCCTCGGGCATCTACCTCGCCGACGTGCGCCCCGCCGTGCGGGAGATCGGCAAGGGCGGCAACCAGGGGCCGTACGGCCCCTGGTGAGGCGCTCTCCCCTCGGCTGAGAACCGGCGCCTCCGGCGATCCGGTTGCCCTGCGAGGTTTCGGCCGGTAGACACACCGAATGATGTTCGCGCACAAACCCACGCTCTCCGGAGAGCACGTGACGCTCCGGCCGGTCGGCCCCGAGCATGTGGACGGTCTCTGGGAGCTGGTCAACGACCCCGAGACCGTCCGGCTGACCGGCTCGCACGGCAAACCGGAGTTCGAGTCGATCAAGAGCTGGTACGGCTCGCGGGGTGTCCACGGCGACCGGCTGGATCTGGCGATCTGCACCGCCGAGGACGACGCCTACGTGGGCGAGATCGTGCTCAACCAGCTCGACGCCGGCAACCTCTCCTGCAACCTGCGCATCGCGCTGATCGGCCCGCGCGCCTACGGCAGGGGGTACGGCACCGAGGCGATCCGGCTGACCCTCGACCATGCCTTCACCTCCACACCGCTGCACCGGGTGAGCCTGGAGGTCTACGCGTTCAACGAGCGGGCCGCTCACGTCTACCGCAAGATCGGCTTCACTCAGGAGGGTGTATGCCGTGACGCACTGCGCATGAACGGTGAATGGTACGACTCCGTAATCATGGCGATACTTGCCTCTGACTGGGTTGTCAGGGAAATTTGACATACACATGGTGATTTTTCGGAAACATCTTTTGACACTTCCGAAACAATGCTAGGTTCACTGGGAGCGCTCCCACCTGTGCGGAATCTTGGTGTGGAGGAAGTTATGACGGATCTACCCACACTTGCCCAGGTCGCAGCAGAGGCAGGGGTCTCCCCCGCCACAGCGTCCCGGGTACTCACCGGTTCAGTCAGAGTCAGCACATCGACTCGTAGGCAGGTGCATGACGCAATCTCGCGTCTCGGTTACGTAAGGCATCGCGCTCCCCGTGGCGGCTCCGGCCGCCGATCCGACCAAGTCGTGGCCGTGGTGGTCTGCGAGCCCGCGCACCGGCTGTTCACCGAGCCGTTCTACGCGAGAATGATCACCGCTGCCGAGGAGGTTCTCACCGGGCACGGCGTTCCCCTGGCCGTGATGACCGCCACGGCGGCCACCTCCACCATCGCCACACCCCCGCTCGTCGCCGGAGGCATCGACGGCGTGCTGTTGATCGGCGCGCGCGACAGGCACCCGCTCGTGGTGACCCTGGCCGCCTCGGGCATCCCGGTACGCAGCGCGGGCCGTCCCCCGGACGGCATCGACCTCCCCCATGTCGACATGGACAATCGCGACGGCGGCAGGCAGGCGGCGGAGCACCTGCTGCTCGGCGGCCGGCGGTCCATCGGCGTCATCGCGGGGCCGCCCGCCCTGCCGGCCGCCCGTGACCGGCTCGACGGGTTCCTGCAGACTCTTACCCTGGCCGGGATGACCGGCGTGCCGGTCGCGTACGGCGACTTCAGCCACGCGTCGGGGGTGCACGGCATGCAGTGGCTGTTACGCCGGATGCCGCACCTCGACGCGGTCTTCGCGGCCTCCGACGTGATGGCCGCGGCCGCGTTGCAGACCCTGCGCCGGGCCGGCCGCCGGGTGCCTGAGGACGTGGCGGTCATCGGCTTCGACGACGCCCCCGCCGCCCGGCGGACCTCCCCCACGCTCACCACGGTCCGTCAGCCGGTGGAGGAGTTCGCGGCGCTGGCCACCAGGCTGCTGCTGCTCTCGATGGGCTCGGCAGGCGCATCCCGCGACAACCCCGTACTCCCCACTGAGCTGGTGGTCCGTGAGTCCGCCTGACCCTGTCGGACTCCGTGCGGGAGACGTGCTCACCCGCAGGTACCTGCTGCTGGAACGGATCGCCTGGGGCGGCATGAGCGTCATCTGGCGCGCCTTCGACCAGTCGTTGCAGCGGATGGTCGCGGTCAAGCTGCTGGACGGCGAACTCGGCGTCGACCACGGGGAGCGCGAGCTCATCCGCAGGGAGGCGCGCGCCACCGCGCGCCTCATCCACCCCGACGCGATCGAGGTCTACGACTACGGGGAGACCGTGACCTCGCACGGTCGCCTGGCCGCCTACGTGGTGATGCGCCTGCTGGAGGGGCGACCACTCGCCGACCGGATCATCGAGGGCCCGCTGCCGTGGGCGGAGGCGGCGCTGATCGCCGCCAGGCTGGCCACCGTGCTGGCCGCCGCCCACGAGCGGGGGATCGTCCACCGGGACGTCACCGCCGACAACGTGCTGCTCACCTCTACCGGCGCCAAGTTGCTCGACTTCGGCATCGCGGCGTTCATCGGGGAGGACGGCGACGACCGGGCCTCCGACTACGGCACACCTCCCTACGTGGCGCCCGAGCGGCTGACCGGCACCGTCGCGGACCCGGCGAGCGACGTCTACGCGCTGGGCGTGCTGCTGTTCGAGATGCTCACCGGCAACCCCCCGTATCCGGAACGCACCTGGGAGGAGATCGAGAACGTCCGGCGGGAGGGCCCCCCGCCGATGGCGGACGTGCCGGGGATGCCCGCACAGATCAGCGCCCTCTGCCAGACATGCCTGTCACCTCGGCCCGAGGTCCGGCCGAAGGCACAGGAGGTGGCCGACGGCCTGGCAGAAGCCCTGATGCCGCCCCGTTCGACCGGCAGGGGCACCCTGACGCGCTGGAGCATGGTCACGGCGACGGCGACGACACTGCTGGTGGGAGGCCTGGTGTGGAGCCAGCTCACCGGCTACCCCGACGGCCAGGTGGCCGGCCCGCAGGGGCGCGGAACGCTCCCGGCCGCCGCCCTCGACCCCGCCACCGCGTTCCCCGAACCGGGCGCGACGCCGAGCCCCAGCCCCTCCCCTTCTGCTCCCGCCGTCCGCAAGGGGGGCGGGCGGGAGGTGGAGCAGACGCCCTGGACAGAGGCTGTCCGCTCCTCCATCCCGAACCTCAACCAGAGCCTGCGGAGTTTCAACGCCGTGCTGGCGAAGGGGGAGGACGAGGGCAGGATCCGCCCGGACGTGGCCCTGGACCTGCGGCAGGTGCTGGCCAACAGCGTCCGGGACTCCGGCGACCTCACCTCGATCTGGGGAAAGATCGCCGACCGGAACCGGGAGGGCTCCCTGCCCGACGATTTCCGCCGCGCGCTGGAGGCACAGCTCCTGCTCGTGTCGGTGGCCCTGACCGGTTGAGCCCGTCGCGCCGGCCTGCCGCGGTGGTATCCCGCCACCGGTGAGCAGACCGGCGGGTGGCGCGACGGGTGAAACTTTCACCTGGTGATCGGCGGGACGGGAAGCGTACAGAGCGAGCTAGGAGGGGTCGCGGGCGCCCGTGAGGGGGCGGGAACGGTCCCGCACACGGTTGACGGGAACAGGGTGAGCGCCGAACCATGGCGAGCGCGACCGGCCGCACCTTCGATCGCGGGGGCCTCTCCCCGCGTACAGATCCCGTCCCCGAAGGGCTCTTGATGAAAGTCCTGCGTGTTCGCAGGTGGCCGGCGGCGCTCGCGGCGCTCGTGGTCACCTCGGCGCTGGCGGTCGCGCTCGGCTCCTCTCCCGCGGGTGCCGCGGGCGGAACCGGTACCGGCTACCTGCGCACCTCCGGTAACAAGATCGTCGACAGCACGGGCGCGACGGTCCGGCTGACCGGCATCAACTGGTTCGGCATGGAGACCGACAACAAGACCTTCCACGGGCTGTGGTCGAGCAACCCGTGGAAGGGCCAGATCGACAAGATGGCCTCACTCGGCTACAACACCCTGCGCGTGCCGTTCTCCAACGACGCGCTCAAGCCGGGCGCGGTCGCCAGCGGCATCAACGACTACGTCAATCCCGATCTGGTCGGCAACACCCCGCTGCAGATCCTCGACAAGGTCATCGCCTACGCGGGAAGCAAGGGGATGCGGATCATCCTCGACCGGCACCGGCCGACCGCCGCCGGGCAGTCGGCCCTGTGGTACGTCGCCTCGACGCCGGAGAGCACCTGGATCAACGACTGGAAGGCCCTTGCCCAGCGGTACGCGGGCAACACCACGGTCATCGGCGCCGACCTGCACAACGAACCGCACGCCGAGGGCACCAACCCGGCGGCCACCGGGGCGTGCTGGGGGTGCGGCGACACCGCGCGCGACTGGCGACTGGCCGCCGAGCGCGCGGGCAACGCCGTGCTGTCGGTCAACCCCAACTGGCTGATCTTCGTCGAGGGGGTGAGCTGCCCGAGCGGTGGCCTGTCCAACGTCTGGGACAACGACCCGAGCAACGACGAGGACTGCGGCTGGTGGGGCGGCAACCTCTCCAAGGCCGGAGAGTTCCCCGTGCGGCTGAACGTGGCGAACCGGCTGGTCTACTCGCCCCACGAATACGCCACCTCGGTTTACCACCAGGCCTGGTTCGACGCGCCGAACTATCCGGCGAACATGCCCGCGATCTGGGACAGGTACTGGGGCTATCTCTACAAGCAGAACATCGCCCCGATCATGATGGGCGAGTTCGGCACCACGCTCCAGGCGGCCGTGGACAAGGTCTGGCTCCAGGAACTGATGAAGTACACCGGCACCGGGGTGAACGGCATGTCCTTCACCTACTGGTCGTGGAATCCCAACTCGGGTGACACCGGTGGCATCGCCAAGGACGACTGGATCTCCATCAATCAGGACAAGCAGGACATCCTCCAGCCGTACCTGATCCCACCGGTCGGCGGCGGTGGCGGAGGCACCTCCACGCCCACGCCCACACCGACGGCCACCACCTGCCAGACCACCTACGCGATCACGAACTCCTGGTCCGGCGGCTTCCAGGCGGAGCTGACCGTGAAGAACACCGGGACGTCGACCTGGAACAACTGGTCGGCGAGCTGGAGCATGCCGTCCGGGGTGACGCTCGGCAGCGGCTGGAACGCCACGGTCACCCAGAGCGGGACCACCTTCACCGCGAAGGCCCCGAGCTACGCGGCCAACCTCGGGGCGGGCCAGTCCGTCGTCGTCGGGTTCACCGCCACCGGGCCCGCAACCCCAGGCCCGTCCAACATCACCTGCTCCTGATCGACATCTCCCCGACGGGTGCCCGCCCGCCGGCATCGTCGAGGGCGTGCCGCCGAGCGGCACGCCCTCGCGTGGCATCTCTCCGGATCCTGAAACGGATCCCGGCACGAGCTCCGGTGTTCGGCGGCCCCCGGGGCCGGACTCGGCCTCGCAAGCAAGCGCTCGACCCCCAAGATCGGGAAGCCTGAAACTTTCACAGCCTGCGAAAAAAGTGGCGCGGATCGTAGCAGCCTGGCGGCATGGGCCGTGAAACATCGACGTAACCGAGGACACATGCCATTGACATCCCCGGGACTGTCCCCAGAATCCCTTATGGGAGCGCTCCCACCCCCTCTCTCCCTTGCTTGATCCTGCGCGAGGCCACTACCAGCAGATTCGTGCTGATCTCACCCCCGGAGGCCCACTTCATGCATCGATATCCCATCAAAGCGGGAGCGCTCCCACGCTTCCGGAGACGAGTCGCCGCGCTGGCGCTGCTCAGCCTGGCGGCCGGGACGACCACCGCGCTGGCAGCCTCGCCCGCGCTCGCCGCCGTCGCCTGTGACGTGACCTACACGACCAACGACTGGCAGGGCGGCTTCACCGCCAACGTGACCGTCAAGAACCTCGGTGACCCGCTGACCGGCTGGACCCTCGGGTTCAGCTTCCCGACGACCACCCAGAAGGTCACCCAGGGCTGGAGCGCCACCTGGGCGCAGAGCGGCCAGGCCGTCACCGCCAAGAACCTGGACTGGAACGGCAACCTGGCCACCGGCGCCTCG
>NZ_JBEXGU010000101.1:0-34605 GCF_040607515.1 Streptosporangium sp. NPDC005286
GTTGTTGTGGGGGGCCCCGGTGTGGGCTATGTCCCGCGGGTGCGGGTCGCGGCCCGGGGGGTGGGCCCGTACCGGCCCCCCCCCGGTCCCTGCCGTGGGCAGGACGCCGGTGGGGCGGCGGCCCGGACGTGACGGTACGTGACCACGCTCACGTACCGCGGAGGCTCTCCGCGACGAACTGTTCGACGTCCCAAGGGGTGACCGTCAGTCCGTCCAGGTTCGACTGCCTCGCGGCCATGTCGAGCATCGCCTTGTTGGCGGCGAACCCATACGGGAACGGGTCCGCTCCGAAGACCGACGCCTGCCAGTCCATGTCGTCATTCCCGTCGAGGAAAACACCGGCGGCCCTGCGGTCTCGCCGGTATGCCTCCTGCTTGGCGGCTTCGAACGCCTCGAAAAGCGCCTCGGGCACCCATGGCTCCTTCTCGACGAGGCGCCGCTGTACGAGCACGACGTGGTTGACGGGCAGGAAGCCGGTCCTGCGCTTGAAGTCCGCCATGAACTGACGGCCCCCGTCGGGGAAGAGCCGCGCCACCCTGCCCGTCGACGTGTCGATCGCGGTCCCGCCCGCTGGGAACGCGGCGTCCAGTTCCCCGGTTTGGAGCATGCGGTTCACATCGCCGCCGCCGGTCCAGTGCAGCGTGACGCCGCTGGGCGGATTCAGTTCGAAGCCCATCTGCCGGCCGTGGCTTTCCTCGCCCTGCCGCCCGATGTACCACTCGATGTCCTGGGGGCCGATACCCCAGAGCACCTCAAGCTGCGCCCGGAACCAGAGGCCCGCCGTCATGGTGTAGTCGGGGATTCCGAACCTCTTGCCCCTCAGGTCGGCGCCGCCCTCGATACCCGCGCCGGTGTTCACCCACGTGTTCAGTCCGAGGGTGGCCTTGCTGGCATAGACCGGGATCATCACCCAGTCCCACAGGTCCTTCGGACGTTCGCGGGTGACGATGAAGTTCGAGATGGAGAACTCGAACACGTCGTGCGCGCTGTCGCGGAGATGCATCGTGTGCAGGTCGCCCGCGTTGCCACGCTCCCAGGCGATCTCGATGCCCCTGGGCTGGACGGTGCCGTCGACGAGCGGCGTCACGCGAGGGTTGAGCGAGAACGTGCCGCGCAGCTGTATTGCCATTCCCGGCCTCCGATTTCGGAACTCTTGAGCGGCGAGAGTATACAGTCGCCATGACTGGCTGCCAGGGCCGATCCACGGTCACCCGGCCGGCTCGGTGCGGGCCGCGTCCTCGTGCAGGTGGACGAGGGTGGGGAGGGGCTTGTGCCCGGAGGCGATCGGCTTGTTGCCTGCCATGTCATATGTACGGGCTCGCCGGCCCCGGCCTCGGCGTTCGTCTCGCAGGCCCGCCCGATCTTCTACCCGTGACGTGGGGGTCATCTCGACGTAACTATTGACACACGTTGCGGCGTCAGTAATCTGTATACACCTAGGCCTCACGGGTCGTTACGGTTCGAGCGATGACACGGTCGCACCGGCAGCCGGCACCGCGTAGCACGAGGACAGCGGCCGTTTGTAGATGACCAGAACCCGTATCGCAGATAGACGTCCCCGGACTGCTCAAGCAGACGAGGCAGGTTGAGGAGGACTGAGAGTTGGGCGACTTTTCGCCTCCGGGCACCGGCGTAGGCAACGCCGAGGCGCCCGTGGTGGAGTTCAAGGATGTGACGGTACGTTACCCCGGCAAGGGTGTGATCCGTCCCGCTGTAGTAAATGTCAACCTCACCGTGCCCAAGGGACGCTTCGTGTGCGTGGTCGGGCCCAGTGGGTGTGGCAAGTCCACGCTGTTGCACGTGTGTTCGGGCCTGCTGAAGGTCTCGAACGGACAGTTCTGGTACCTCGGCAAGGAGTGGCGCAAGCTCCACCCGGGCATCGGCTACGTCACGCAGCGGGAGACGTTGCTGCCCTGGAAGACGGTCCTGGGCAACATCGCGCTGCCGCTCAAGATCAAGGGTGTGCCGCGGGCGGAGCGTCGCGAGCGAGCGGCCGAGATGGCCGCGAGCGTCGGTCTGGGGGACTGGCTCAACCACTACCCGCGGGAACTCTCCGGGGGCATGCGGCAGCGCGTCCAACTCGGGCGCACCCTGGTCACCGAGCCGACGCTGCTGCTCATGGACGAGCCGTTCGGCGCCCTGGACGCGGTGCTCCGGGTGCGGATGCAGGAGTTCCTGAAGTCCCGGATCGAGGGAACCGATCTCACCACGATCTTCGTGACCCACGACCTGAACGAGGCGCTGACCCTCGGTGACGAGGTGGTCGCCATGGCGGGAGCGCCGGGCACCGTCGACCAGATCGACACGCTCGAGGACCTCCCGCGCGGGGTCTCGCCCGTCGAGCTCCGGCAGACGCCCGCGTACGCGGTGCACGAAGCCAGGTTGTGGAAGACGATCGCCGGCAACCTGTCGGAGGACGGTGTCGCGCTGAGCAACCCCGCTCTGGAACACGATGACGACCAGGCCGTGACCGCCGCGACTCGCAGCGGGAGGGGAATCTCATGACGACGGAGACAGTGGCGCCCGAGTCGGCATCCAAGAGGGCGTCCGGTACCGCCAAGTCGGTGCAGGACCGGGAACAACGCCGGGAGCGGCTGCTCGACCTGGCCAAGCTCTGGGGGATCCGGATCGCCATCGTGGTGGTCTTCTGCTCGGCGTGGCAGTTCGCCAGCGGCCGGCTTCTTCCGGTGTTCATCATCTCAAGCCCGACGACGGTCGTCGAACGCTTCGGTGAGTTCATGGAGGGCGGCAAGCTTCTCTCGCACCTGTCCTATACCATGCAGGCCTGCGGTCTCGGCTTCGCGATCGGCGCGCTGATCGGCAGCACGCTGGGCCTGCTCTTCGGCATCTACGAGTCCACCTCGCGGGTCATCGCGCCGTTCGCCGCCATGCTCTACTCGATGCCGAAGATCATGCTGTCACCGCTCATCGTGGTCTGGGTCGGCGTCGACCTCACCATGAAGGTGTTCGTCGCGGCGTTCTCCTGCATGTGGGTGATCTTCTACAACGTGTGGAACGCCACCCGGCGTATCGACCACAACCTGCTCGACCAGATGCGCCTGATGGGTGCCAACCAGCGCCAGATCATCACCGGCCTCTACCTGCCGTCGGCGACGACCTGGCTGCTCACCAGCCTGCGCGTCGCGTTCCCGGTCGCGCTGATCGGCGCGGTGGTCGGCGAGTTCGTGGCGTCCTCGCAGGGCCTGGGCCATCTGGCTCTTGATTCCGGTCAGCGCTATGACTCCGCGGGAGTGCTCGTCGCGGTTCTGACGATCACGGTCACGGCGATGACCATCGACTCGGTCTTGGGGGCAATTCAGCGCAAGGTGGCGCTGTGGCAAGGTGAAGGAGCACGTGGATGACCAGATCAGATAGCAAGGCCCGGATGCGGGGAACGCGCCGGCTGACGAGTATCGCCTTGAGCGCGTTGCTGGCGGCCGGGACACTGACCGCCTGCGGTGGCGGTGGCGGCGAGACGATCGCGGCGGATGCGAAGACCGGCAATCGGAAGATCCGGATCGCGGCGCCGTTCGTCTCGACCATGAACTCGGCCATCCTGTACGCGCAGGGCACCGGCATCCTCAAGAAGCACAACATCGAGGCGGAGTTCATCGAGGTCCACGGCGGCGGGAGCCTGCAGGCGACGCTCGGCGGCAGCACCGACATGGCGATCACCTCGTCGGTGAACCCGATGGCCGCCCTACAGCAGGGCCAGGAGTTCCCGATCATCGCGCAGGTCGGGAACGGATTCCCCGAGTCGGTCATCATCACCGCCTCCGCCTGGAAGGAGAGCGGTCTGAAGGACGACTCGTCGCTGAAGGACAAGATGAAGTTCCTCGCCGGCAAGCCATGGGGCGTCTCCAGCCCTCAGGGGTCGAGCAGCTACATGGCCAAGTACATGTTCCAGCTGGCCGGCCTGTCCGCGGACGACTTCAAGATGAACTCGATGGGCTCCGCCTCGGGGACCCTGGCCGGGCTCAAGAGCGAGAAGGTCGTCGCCGGCAGCATGGGTTCGCCCTACCCGCAGGTGGCGGAGTCGGAGGGCTACGCGAAGCTCTTCGTCAACGTCAGCGGTGGTGAGGTGCCTGAGCTGACCAACACCCTGACGTCGGTCGTCGCGGTCACCCCGGACTTCTACAAGAACAACAAGGAACTCGTGGCGGACTTCAGGAAGGCTCTGGGGGAGGCGCAGAAGGAGGTCTACGAGAACTCCGCGGTGGTCGACGAGTGGATCTACAAGGAGAAGTTCGAGGGCAGCCCCAAGGACGCCGTGCTGTCGGGTGTCAAGGACCAGCGCGACGGCGGTGCCATCGCCAAGCAGCCTGAGGTCAGTGAGGAGTCCGCCGAGAGGCTGGTCGCCTTCATGAAGGCGACGGGTCAGCCCGTGCCGGACGACTGGCGCAAGATCTTCGTGGACCTGTCCGCCAACTGAGTCATCCGCCGCGGTCGGACGTCGACGGCAACCCGAAACGGTCGTGGGTGTGGGGTCGGCTCCACACCCACGACCCGGGGCCGGCCGTGTCGACCCAACTGTCCGAGACGTCCGCCAAGGACGTCGAACTGAGAACGCGACCCAGGCCGATACATGGCTGACGCGAAGGCAAGGAGTGCACGTGTCGGAATTCATTGATGGGCGGATGCTCATCGGCGGCGAACTCGTGGAGAGCCGGACCTCGAACTGGCTGGAGTCGGTGAACCCGGCCAACGAGGAGGTCATCGGCCGGGTGCCCGCCGCTGGACCGGAGGATGTGAACGCGGCGGTGGAGGCCGCGGCGGGGGCCTTCGACGGGTGGGCCGGACTGTCGATGACCGAACGCGCCGGCGCGCTGCGCGGCTACGCGCAGCGCCTGAAGGAAGAGGGCAAGCGGATCCTCGACATCGAGGTCCGCGACACCGGCAACACCATCGCCAAGCTCCGCCACGACGTCGCGAGCGCGGTGCGCGGCATCGAGTACTTCGCCGGCCTCGGGACCGAGCTCAAGGGTGAGACGATCCCCGCCAGCGCCGACGCGCTGCACTACTCCGTCCGCCAGCCCTACGGGGTGGTGGGGCGGATCGTGCCGTTCAACCACCCGATCCTGTTCGCCGCGAAGTTCGGGGCCCCGCTCATGGCGGGCAACTGTGTGGTGATCAAGCCGTCGGAGCAGTCGCCCCTGTCGGCCACCGTCCTCGCCGAGATCGTGCGGGAGACGCTGCCGCCCGGCGTGGTCAACATCGTGACCGGCGACGGAGCCGGCGCCGGTGTCCCGCTGGTGCGCCACCCGCTGGTGAAGCGGATCTCCTTCATCGGCTCCGTGCCGACCGGGCTGGCGATCCAGCGTGCGGCCGCCGAGGTGGCCGTCAAGCACGTCAGCCTGGAACTGGGCGGCAAGAACCCGATGATCGTGTTCCCCGACGCCGACCCCGACCAGGTCGCCGCGAACGCGGTCGCCGGCATGAACTTCGCCTGGATGGGCCAGTCCTGCGGCTCGATGAGCCGGATCCTGCTCCCGGACTCGCTCTACGACGCGGTCCTGGAGCGCGTGGTCGCGAAGGCCGAGGCGATCGTCCAGGGCGACCCCGCCAGCGAGGAGTCCGGTGCGGGCCCGATGAACTCGCGGGCACAGTACGAGAAGGCACTCGGCTACATCCAGGCGGGGATCGAGGACGGGGCGCGCCTGGTCGCCGGCGGCACCCGCCCGGAAGGCCCCGAGTTCGAGCGCGGTTACTGGATCCGCCCGACGGTCTTCGCCGACGTCACCCGGGATATGCGCATCTTCCGGGAAGAGATCTTCGGCCCGGTGATGTCCCTGATCCGCTACCGGGACGTCGACGAGGCGATGGAGCTGGCCAACGACGTCGAGTACGGCCTGACCGCGTCCATCTGGACCAACGACCTGAAGCAGGCCATGCGGGCCGCGCGCGACGTCCGCGCCGGTTACGTCTGGGTGAACGGCGTGTCGCGGCACTTCCTCGGCACCGGGTTCGGCGGTTTCAAGAACTCCGGCACCGGACGTGAGGAGTGCTTCGACGAGATGCTCAGCTACACCGAGACGAAGACGGTGCACGTCCATGTGTGAGCGGACGGCGGCTGCCGAGCAGATGCGAGTGGAGTCTCCGTGAAGCCTGAACGGTTGAACGTGCCGATCACCGAACGGCCCCCCATGGAATGGGGCAGCGACGCCATCGCGGAACTGCTCAGCCGTCTCGACCTGCCCTACATCGCCATGGTCCCCGGCTCCAGCTACCGGGGACTGCACGACAGCCTGGTGAACTACCTCGGCAACACCGGGCCGCAGATGATCGTGTGCCTGCACGAGGAGCACTCCGTCGCCATCGCGCAGGGGTACGCCAAGGTGACCGGCCGGCCGATGCTCGTCGGGCTCCACAGCAACGTGGGCCTGATGCACGCCGCGATGGCGATCTACAACGCCTACTGCGACCGCGCCCCCATGGTCCTGATCGGGGCGACCGGCCCGCTGGACGCCGCGAAGCGCCGGCCGTGGATCGACTGGGTCCACACGTCCGCCGACCAGGCGGCGATCGTCCGCCACTACGTGAAGTGGGACGACCAGCCCGGCTCTGTGCAGGCGGCGCTGGAGTCGGTGATGCGCGGGTACCGCCTCACCCGGACCGAGCCGTCCGCCCCGGTCTACATCTGCCTCGACTCCGAGATTCAGGAGTGCGAGGTCGACGCCTCTGTCGGGGTCCCGGAGCCCGAGCGGTACCCGGCCCCCACGGATCCCGCACCGGACGCGGGCACGGTCGGCGAGATCCTCGCGATGCTCGCCTCGGCCGAGCGGCCGCTGATCCTCCTGGGACGAGCCGGCCGCACCGAGGAGGAGTGGAACCGGCGGGTGGCCCTGGTCGAGGCGCTGGGTGCCTGCTGCCTGACCGACATGCGCATGCCGGCCGCCTTCCCCACCGAGCATCCGCGCCACCCCGCCAAACCCGGAGCGGGCCGGCTGAGCAGGACCGGTGCCGAGCTGGTGCGCCAGAGCGACCTGATCATCAGCCTGAACTGGACGGAGCTCTCGGGCACCCTCACCGCGGCGTTCGGGGACGGCCCGCGGCCCAAGGTGGTCCACTGCAAGAACCTGGGAGCCCTGCTCAACGGGTGGACCAAGGACCACTTCGCGATGGTCTCCTCGGATCTGGAGGTCACGGCGGGCGCGGACCAGATGGTCTCGGCCCTGCTGGCCCGGCTGGACGGGAACCCGCCGGTCGAGCGGCCCGGCTGGCCTCCCGCGCTCCCGGTGACGCGGCCGGCCGGCCGCCCGGAGGTCGAGGGCGACCCCATCCTGATGCCCGACCTCGCCGCGGCGATCCGCGAGGCCGCCGGTGACAGGAAGATCAGCTACACCACGCTCCCGCTGGGATGGTCCGGAGAGGACGCGCTGTTCTCCGAACCGCTGGACTATCTCGGCCGCGACGGCGGTGGCGGTGTCGGCTCCGGGCCCGGTATCGCCGTCGGGGCCGCGCTGGCCCTGGACGGGACGGGCCGCGTGCCGGTCGCCGTGCTGGGAGACGGCGACTACCTGATGGGCGGCTCGGCGCTCTGGACCGCCGCCCACTACCGGCTGCCGCTGCTGGTGATCGTCGCTAACAACCGGTCGTACTTCAACGACGAGGGACACCAGCAGCAGGTCGCGGAGCGGCGCTCGCGCCCGGCCGAGAACCGGACCGTGGGACAGCACCTGCGCGACCCCGACCCGGACCTGGCGACGATCGCCCGCGGCCACGGGCTGACGGCGTACGGTCCGATCCTGGACCCGAGTGAGCTGCAACCGATGCTCGCCAAGGCGTTCGACGAGGTCGGCGCGGGTGGCACGGTCGTCGTGGACGTCCGGGTCAATCCGTACGGCTACGGGCGGGCTTGATGGTGTCCCGGCGGTGCGGCGGGCGGCGGCCCCCGGCCGGCCGCCTCGCCGTGCCGCCGGCGGGCGGCCCGGCCGAAGCGGCGCCCGAGCCGGACGGAGGGGCGGGTGCTCAGGGCAGCCCAGGTCAGGCTGTCACGGCCGCGACCTACCTAATATCAGGGAGTTCTCGTGAAGCTGTACATCGAGTTGGAGAAGTGCTGCGGGTTCGGCGAGTGCATCGCCCTCGCGCCCGATCTGTTCCGCATGGGCGGCGACAACCGTGCCCAGCTGATCGGTGACGGGGCGGTGAACCAGGCCGACGAGGAGCGTGCGCGCACCGCGGCCTTCGCCTGCCCGGCGGAGGCCATCGGAGTCGACGGATGACCGACCGCAGCGACGTTCTGATCATCGGCGGTTCCATCGCCGGTGTGCGGACCGCGGAAGGGCTGCGCCGGCTCTCGTTCGAGGGCAGCATCACCATCCTCGAAGAGGGCTCGGACCTCCCGTACGACCGTCCCGCGCTGTCGAAGCAGATCCTCACGGGGGGCGGGAGCGACGAGTCGGTCATGTTGCGCTCGCAGGCGGATCTGGACAAGGCCCGGATCGAGCTGCGGCGGGGCTGCCGCGGCGTCGGTCTCGATGTCGACGCGCGTACGGTGCGCCTGGCCGACGGCGCCGTGATCGGGTACTCCGACCTGGTCGTCGCCACGGGCTCCGCGCCCCGGAGGCTGCCCGCGGCGCCGGCGCGTCCCGGTGTCCACTACCTGCGCACGTTACGGGATGCCCTGAACCTTCGCGACGCCATCGACGCGCCCGCCCGGGTCGTGATCGTGGGAGCCGGTTTCATCGGTTCGGAGGTGGCCGCGGCGGCGGCGGTGAGGTCGGCGAGCGTCACCGTCGTCGAGCCGTACGCGTTTCCGCTCAGCCGGGTTCTCGGCGACCTCGTCGGCAAGCGGCTCGCGCGGCTGCACGAGAGCATGGGAGTCCAGCTCGTCCTGGGCCGCTCGGTGAGCGACGTCGGTGACGACGGCCCGGGCGGCCGGCGCGTCGTTCTCGACGACGGCACGACGTTGGACTGTGACGTGGTGGTCGTCGGCATCGGTGCGATTCCCAACACGGCCTGGCTGGCCGAATCGGGACTCGACGTGGCCGACGGCGTCGTCTGCGACGAGTTCTGCCGCGCGAGCGCGCCGCATGTCTTCGCGGCCGGTGACGTCGCACGCTGGCCGAACGCGCTGTACGACGAGCCGATGCGCATCGAGCACTGGACGAACGCCGTCGAACAGGCGGGGGTCGTGGCGTGGAACATCGTGCACCC
The DNA here is from genome assembly GCF_040607515.1 of Streptosporangium sp. NPDC005286. Lineage (NCBI taxonomy): Bacteria > Bacillati > Actinomycetota > Actinomycetes > Streptosporangiales > Streptosporangiaceae > Streptosporangium > Streptosporangium sp. NPDC005286. Next base: position 9,157 of record NZ_JBEXGU010000101.1, read on the forward strand.
GGACAGTCCACGCGCTTATTCGCCGGTCCCGTACGTGTGGTCGGATCAGTACGGCAGCCGGCTGCAGATCGTCGGTCGGCCGAGGGCTGAGGACGAGGTGCGGATCGTCCTCGACGACGCGGCCGGTGACGGCCTGGTCGCGTTGTACGTCCGCGATGGGGGCCTCGCCGGCGCCTTCGCTCTGAACGCGCCTTCGCAGCTGCTCGCACTGCGCCGCTCACTGGCCGCGCGGACTCCGCTGGACGAGATCATGGCGACCTTCGAAGATTGAGCATTGTATGTACACTGAAGAGTGGATACACTTACTTCTTGTACAGGATGAGCATGTAGGCCGCCGTGTGAGGCCGGAAGCCCGCTCGTCTCGTGCGAGAACGCTGATGAGTCCGTCGCGTCCATGACCGGACACGCTACTGCCCCGTCCGCTCCGGTGTCGCCGCAGGCCCCCTCGCCGGTCGGCGGTTCGGGCCCCTGGCGCCGGAGGAGCGGGGCGCGGTAGCGGCCGAGGCGCCGCCGCAACCACGAGGTTCGGAACCGGAAGGTATCCCGACGTGAGGTACGCGGCATTCCCGAGGACAGGATCTGGATGTGGGAGAGAAAGGTTGGGGCTGTGGCTCATTTCGCTGAACTGATTCAGCCGGACCGCGTGCACTCCGCGGTCTTCACGAGCGAAGACATATACAAAGCTGAACTCGAGAACATCTTCTATCGCTACTGGGTGTTCGTGGCGCACGAGTCGGAGATTCCGCAGCCGGGCGACTACTGCACGAAGTGGATCGGCGAGAAGCAGCTCATCGTCTCGCGTGGCGCCGACGGTGAGATCGGCGTCTTCTTCAACCGCTGCCGGCACCGCGGTGCCGCCGTGTGCATGGAGGAGTACGGCAACGCCTCCTTCTTCCGCTGCCCCTACCACGGCTGGACGTACAATTCCTCGGGCGACCTGGTCGGCGTTCCGTACCCGTCCCGATACGGCGACGACTTCGACAAGAGCACGCTCGGCCTCGGCCGGGTCCCCCGCGTCGGGTCCGCCTCGGGGTTCGTCTTCGCCTCAATGGCCGAGGAAGGCCCCACGCTGGCCGAACACCTGGGCAAGGCCGCCGGCTACCTGGAGGACTTCGTCAAGGCGTCGCCTCAGGGCACCGTGAGCCTGTCGGCGGGAACGTCCAAGTCGATGTTCTGGGGCAACTGGAAGTTCGTGGGCATGGACGGCTATCACACCAACTTCACCCACAAGACGGTCCTCGACCTGCGCCAGCGCAAGCAGGGCGCCTCGTACAAACGAGGCGCCGGCAACTCCGACAAGTCGTCGAACGAGAGCTGGGACCTGGGCAACGGTCACTGCCGGCTGGACCTGACCGGGAAGGACAAGGTCGTCGTCGGGGCCGCGTCGAACACGTCGATCGCCGCCGGTATCCCCGACACCGCCGACGGCCGTGAGTACATGAGCCTGATGACCGAGGCGTACGGAGACGACGCGCCCGAGGTGATCCGCCGCTCCCGCGACGTGCACATCCACGTCTGGCCGAACCTGCAGCTGATCGGGTCCCAGGTACGCGTCGTCCGCCCGCTCGCCGCGGGACGCACCGAGGTGATGAGCTATCCGGCGATGCTGGACGGTGTTCCGGATTCCGTCAACACGGAGAGGATCCGCTCCTTCGAGTGGTTCAGCGGCGTTGCCAGCTTCGGCACCCCCGATGACACCGAGATCTTCGAGCGCAACCAGATCGGGCTTCAGGCCGACCACATCCCGTGGCTGGTCCTCGCGCGCGGGCTGACGGTCGAACCTCAGGAGGACGGCTCGCTGGTCGGCAACGTCACCGACGAGGTGCCGCAGCGCGCCCAGATGGGTGCGTGGCTGCGCGCCATGAGCGACGGTCCCGCGGCGGCCGCCGACATCGTCGCGCACACCGAAGGAGCGGCGCAGTGACCGACATGGCCCTGCTCGGCGATGTGACCGAGTTCCTGTTCCTCGAGGCCGAGCTGGCGGATGCGAACGCGTATGACGAGTGGCTCGCGTTGTGGGACGACCAGTGCACCTACTGGGTGCCGTGCAATCTCGACGACTACGACCCGGCGAAGCACGTCTCGATCATCTACGACGATCGCGCCCGTCTCGAGGAACGCTGCTTCCGGCTGACGACCGGAGGGGCTCACTCGCAGGAGCCCCGCTCGAAGGTGTCCCGGGTGGTCGGGAACATCCGCGTCGTGAACCCGGACGGCGAGGACGGGACCGTCGAGGTCACGGCCCGGACGATCATGGTCGAGCTGCGGCTGGGCCGCAAGTCGGTCTACGCCGCTCGCTGCCACTACACGCTGTGGCGCTCGCCGTCGGGTTTCAAGCTGCGCCGGAAGAAAGTGATGTTGCTTGACGCCGACGAACGGCTGGGCAACATGACGTTCCTGATCTGATCGACGTTGAACGAGACACCGGACGTGGGGTATGCCATGACTGACCTCAACGGTTCGAAGCGGAGAGACAGCCGCGCCGAGCCGCTCGCTGGTTTCGTCGACGGAGTGGTGGTCGGCAACGAGTTCGCCTCCATCGAGATATCGGTCGACACGTCAGGGCGCGTGCGCAGAGCAGTCCTGAAAGACATCACGTCCGGCCAGGCCCGCTACATCGATCCGCTCGTGCTCCAGGCGTTGGTCTACATGTCCGACGATGTGATGCAGTCCCTGGCGGATCCGAACCTGATCGTGTCGGACTAGCTTTCGCGTTGGCGGTCAAGGGGGGGCGTGAGCAGCCGGCCGTCCCGGCTCGGCGGGGGTACGGCTGTCGCCGCTGGAGGTGATCACGGCACAATGAAGTCACGGCAGGCACTCCCAGAGAAAAGTGACTGTGATGGATTTCCGTGACGATGTGGATCTCGACGCCTCCCAGGTGGAAGACCGGGGCGGTGGCGGTCTGTCCGGCGGTGGAATCGCGGTCGGCGGGGGCCTGATCGGCATCATCGCGCTGGCCGCGGCCGTATTCTTCGGGGTCAACCCGGCCGAGCTGCTGAACGGCGGCGGCTCACGACCCGCTGACCCGAGCCCGGCCTCGAACCTGGGAGCCCAGTGCAAGAAGGGGAGCGACGCCGACCAGTCGGACAAGTGCCGGGTGGTGGGTGTGGTCAACAGCGTCCAGCGGTACTGGCAGGACGCCTTCACCGAGCGCGGCAAGGAGCCCTACCGCACCGCGAGAACCATCCTGTTCAGCGGGGCCGTGACCACAGGGTGTGGCCGCGCGGGCTCGGCCGTCGGCCCTTTCTACTGTCCGGCCGACCGCCGGATCTACATCGATCTCGGCTTCTTCGAGGAGCTGCAGAGCCGCTTCGGCGCCAAGGGCGGCCCGTTCGCCCAGGCGTACGTGATCGCTCACGAGTACGGACATCATGTGCAGAACCTGATCGGGACCACCAGGCGGGTCGGCAACGACAGGAAAGGGGCCGACAGCGCCTCGGTCCGGCTGGAGTTGCAGGCCGATTGCTATGCCGGGGTGTGGGCGAAGAACGCCATCGACACCGGGTTCTACGAACGGCCGTTCACCGACGCCGACATCCAGGAAGCCCTGGACGCGGCCGCGGCGGTCGGCGACGACCGGATCCAGGAGCGCGCCCAGGGCAGGGTGGATCCGGAAGGATGGACGCACGGCAGCTCGCGACAGCGAGTCAAGTGGTTCACCACCGGATACCGAACCGGTGCCCCCGCGCGCTGCGACACCTTCTCCGGCAGCCTCTGATATCTGGTCGCCCGTGGCCTGAGCGGTGCACGTCCAGGGGTGATCCATCGGCTCTGTGTCACGCGCGCTTTCCGGCTGACCGGGTCGCTACTGGGCAGTGACAACGGGGCGGTCAGCGGCCTCTTCTGGGTTGGCCATACCAAATGCTCACCGAACGTCAGCATCTCGTATCAGAATGACATGACGCCGGGTGGTGGCCGACCTCTGCGAGGGTGGTATGGACAACGTAATGCGGCTGGTCGATGCTGCGACACTCGATCCGCGGATCACCCCCGAGCAGTTGAGCACCCGCTACGGCCAGGACGACCACGCCTGCAGTCTGCTGGCCGTCGCGGAGGCGATCCTCAATCGTGTTCCCGCCGGTGTCACCCAGTGGCTGTCGGCCCCCGGCGTGCGCGCGATGTGGGAGGAGGTGCTCACCGTCCAGGAGGGCAACCACCAGCTTTCGTGGTGGAGCAAGATGATCACTTTCGGGATCGAGCACCCCGACACCCTGCGCGCGGACCGGCGACTGGCCAGGATCCGCCAGCGTCGCCGAGAGGCACAGTTCATCGTGACCACATCGGTGGACCGGCCGGTGGACGGCCGTGTGCGGGACACCGCACTGCAGCGGCTCAAAGACGCCCATCCCCAGGAGACCGATTCGATGCTCGACGAGCTGCGCCGCCTGAGTGGCATCGCCGGCGACGAATGCCTCAGCCCCGGGGCCGAACGGCTTCTGCGTCTGAGCGATGAGCGGTTTCGCGACCTGGCCGCCCAGGATGTCCAAGGACGCGCGGACGCCGACGAGCTGAGGCATCCCGCTGTGCTGGCCCGCTGGTATGACGCCCTGGTCGAACTGGGCTCTCAAACCTTCGAGCAGATCGGCCTCGAAACCGAAGAGCGCAACATCCGGGCATGGTTCGCCGTTCCCGACCGGTACCTGATCGATACCCGGCACGACGCGTCCGTCGAGGACTGGGCCCCCAAGCTCACCTTCCTCACCCACCTGCGCACTCGCCTGATGGAACGCGGCAGGCTCCGCCGCGCACACGACCTACGGCTGTTCCAGCAGGTTCACAGCCCCTTGGCGCAGAGGCTGAGGGCGGCCTACCCCGATGAGTACGTCCGCTACCGGCAAGAAGAGCCCTCACCCGCCGCCGCGCCGCAGGCGGGCGAACCTCGTCCACCCCACCCCGCCGCGTTCTCCGGATACGCGGAGGTGTTGCACGGGCATGCGTGGGATGTGAAATGGATCTATGACGGGCACCGGGTGTGGTTGGACGCCTGGCACGGCGACGACTGGCGTAAGGGCGGCCGCATCGTCGTCACCGCCGCACGGAGTAGAAACGCCGGTAAGTCGTCATGGAGATGGAGCAGGCCCAACTTCGTGTTCCACAACCGCCGCTCCCGCCGTTACACCCTCCTGTCGAGTGCGGAGGCCCTGGTAACGCTCGCTGCGGAAAACCCCGCCGTCACCCCGACCCGATACCTCAAGGCCGTGGTGCCGCAGGTACGTGAGCATCTTGAGGCGCTCATCCCCCCGGACGGCTTCCGATGGCGGCACCCGTACCCGTCCCCATGCGGCTCGGCCCTGGACAGGCCGAAGGAGTTTCACGAACGCGGGCTTCCGAAAGGGGATCTATCCGGGGTCGCGCAACGCCGAGGCTAAGCCCGTGGCCGTTGGGTGTTCCCACAGCAGGCGGGCCGCCACCGGTCTGCGCAGGCCGTCACGGAGGCGGTCCAGCAGTGTCACCGCGAGCCGCGAGTCGCCGCCCGCCTCGAAGAAGGTGTCGTGCGGGCCGACCCGATGGTTGTCCAGCACCCGCCGGAAGGCTTCCAGCACCTCCAGTTCCAACCGGTCACGTGGCTCGTCCGTGCGTCTCCCGGCGCGGGCGGCCGAGGAGGCCAGCCGGCGACGGTCGATCTTGCCCGCGCTCGTCAGCGGTAGCTCGTCCAGCACGTGCACGGTCCCCGGCACCATGTAGCCGGGCAGCCGCCCGGCCGCCCATGCCCTGGCGTCCTTCGCCGTCACCGGCCCGGAAGCGGAGGCGGGTATGGGGACGGACACGTAGGCCACCAGCTGGTCGTCCTCCAGTGTCACCGCCGCGTCGTCCACACCGGGACAGGCGCGTAGCGTCTGCTCGATCTCGCCGAGCTCGATCCGGTAGCCACGGTGCTTGACCTGGTGGTCCACCCGGCCGATGAAGTCGAGGCGGCCGTCGGGGCGCTGCCGCACCAGGTCGCCGGTCCGGTAGAGCCGCCCGCCAGGCACCGGAGGCCGGCCCGGTGCGGGGGGAAGCGGCCCGGCGAGGGGCACGAAGCGTTCGGCGGTCAGCGCGGGTCGCCGGTGGTAGCCGCGGGCCAGGCCCGCGCCGCCGACGTGCAGCTCGCCGGGCACGCCCCGTGGCACCACACGGCCCGCGGCGTCCAGCACCAGCGCGTACGTCCCCGCGATGGGCAGTCCGATCGGCGGTACGCCCTCGCCGGGCGAGCAGTCGGCCAGGGTCGCGATGACGGTCGCCTCGGTCGGCCCGTAGGCGTTGACCATGCGCCGGCCGGTGCCCCAGCGCTCGACCAGTTCGGGAGGGCACGCCTCGCCACCGGTCACCAGCACCCGAAGGTCCGGCAGCGGGTCGTCGCCGGGCAGCGTCGCGATCACCGAGGGGGGCAGCAGCACGGCGTTCACCTCGCGCCCGGACAGGCACCTGCTCAGCGCCCGGCCGACGAGGATGTTCCCGGCCTCCGGTACGCACAGGGTGCCGCCGGAGGTCAGCGTGGTGAACACCTCCCAGACCCAGGCGTCGAAGGTCGGCGGTGCGAACTGCAGCAGTCGCGTGCCGGGGCCGATGCCCAGCTCGGGGGCGAGGGCCGTGACCAGGTTGCACGCGCCGGAGTGCTCAAGCAGCACCCCCTTGGGCAGGCCGGTCGAGCCCGAGGTGTAGATCATGTACGCGAGGTCGCGCGGCCCGGCGGGGCTGACCGGGGCGGTCACGCCCTGGTCGCTCAGGTCGAGGTCGAGGCGGCGCCCCCCGCTCCGCGGCAGTTCGCGAAGGATCTCCCCGGTGCTCACCAGGACGGCCGCCGCCGCGTCGGACAGCAGGTACTCCAGCCTGGCGGCAGGCTGGGCCGGGTCGAGCGCCAGGAACGCGCCGCCCGCGTACAGCACCCCGGCCACGACCGTGACCAGGCGGGCCGAGCGGGGCAGGCAGATCGCGGTCACCGTGCCTGGGCCCACCCCCTCGGCGGCCAGCCGGTCGGCCAGCTCCCGGGCGCGCTCGTCCAGCTCGCGGTAGGTGAGCCGCCCGTCGTCGCCGTCCACCGCCGTCGCGTCGGGGGTGCGCCCGGCCTGCGCGGCGATCAGTACGGCCAGGGTGGAGTCCGGGTCCACGGTCACCGGTGGGCCGGTAAGAGGACCGGAGCACTCGTCCAGCGGCAGGTCGAGCACCGGCCGGGCGGGGAAGCGGGACATCTCACCGAGCAGCCGGATCAGGCGGGCGGCCATCAGCTGGATCGTGGCGTGGTCGAAGACGTCGACGGCGTAGGTGAGGGTCGCCCGCAGCCGCTCATCGCCGCCTTCGGGAAGGGCCGCCCCGCCGTTCCCGGCGAGGGGAGCACGCGGCCGGTCACCGCTGTCCCCGCCCTCGCGGCCCCTGCCCGACGCCTCCGTGGCGAGACGCAGGTCCAGGTCGCGGGCCGTCCACGGGGTGACGGCGTCCAGGGCGTCGAGCGGTTCCAGGCGCAGTCCCGCCGCCTCGTGCGTGACGGGATGGGGCACGACGCCGTACGTCACGTCGAACAGCGCGCCCCGGCTGGGGGTGCGGGGCGGGGCGACGGCGGCGACCACGTCCTGCAGTGGCAGCCGATGCCGCCGGGCGTCGCCGACGGCCCGCTCCAGGCGGGCGGAGAGGGCGGCGAGGTCGGGGTCGCCGGACAGGTCCACGCGCACCGGGAGGAAGTCATCCAGCGGCCCCACTGTCCCGGAGAATTCGTTCGGCTCCCCGCCGAGCGGCCCCGAGACGCGGCCGGGGGAGTGCAGGCCGATCGTGAAGCGCTCCTGGCCCGAGCAGCGGGACAGCAGCGCGGTGAACGCGGTGAGCACCGCGAGCGGAGGGTCACCCAGCCCGGCCGGTACGGCCACCTCGAAGTGGTGTGCCCCGCCCGCGCCGGAACGGCGCCCGGGGCGGGGACGGTCGGTGGCCACCTCCAGCGGCGGCACCTCCCGCAGTGCCGCACGCCAGAACCTTCCACTGCCGGCGTCCGCGTCCCTCTCGGCAGGGGCGGAGGGCGGCTCGGGCAAGCGCGGGGAGTCATCCTCGGCCCTTGCCCGGTACAACTCGGCTAGGTCGGCGGCCAGTACGGCGGCCGAGCCCTCGTCGGTGACGCACGGGTGCGCGCGCAGCACCAGCACGTGCTCCGCCGGGCCGAGCGCCAGCAGCGAGACGCGGGCCAGCGGCCCCGTCACCAGGTCGAACGGCCGGGACTCCAGCTCGGCCAGCGTCGCGCCGAGCTTCTCGGGCTCGACCGGCACCGCCCGCGGGGCGGGCAGGACCCCGGCCGAGACCACCGGGCGTGGCCCGTCGCCCCGGGTGGGCAGGGACCAGCGCAGCACCTCGTGCCGCGCGGCCAGGTCGCCGAGCGCCGCGCCCAGTGCCGCCTCGTCGAGGGGGCCGGTCAGCCGCAGCCGCAGGGAGATCCCGCCGGGCGCGACATCGCCGAGCAGATGTTCCAGCCAGGCCCGCTCCTGGACGGGCGAGAAGAGCCTCACCGCTCGCTCCCGGGCAGGTTCAGCCGGAGCCAGTCCAGCTCCTGTTCGATCATGCTCTGGAAGTTCGCGGGCGAGACCATCGAGTACGGCATGTGTGCCTCGCCCCAGTAGCTGACCAGCCGCACCTTCTTGGCCTGCCTGGCCAGCGCCGTGTACATCTCCTCGGAGCCGGTGTGGGTCAGGTAGTCACGCTCGCCGTGCAGCATGAGCACCGGAGTCTTGATCTTGCCCGCGTGCAGCAGCGGGCTGTTGCGCACGTACCGCTGCGGGTCCTCCCACGGGGGCTTGCCCAGCCCGAACTCGAAGGCCGGGTCCTCGATGTAGGCCGGCGCGAACCATTCCTGCGCGCGCGGCGTGTAGCGGAAGCGGGAGTCGAACACGCCGTAGCTGCTGATCACGTCGGAGAAGCCGGAGATCGCGATCGCCGCCTCGAACCGGTCGGTCTGGGTGACGAGGCTGTGCACGTTGTAGGAGCCGAAGGAGTGCCCCATCACCGCCAGCCGCTTGGAATCGGCCACCCCCGAGTCGATCGCGGCGTCCACCGCGTTCATGATCGGCTTGGTGGGCCAGGTCATCGGCTCGGCCGCCGCCCTGCCCTCGGGGCGGGGGATCGACGGGACGAGCACGGCGTAGCCGCCTGCGGCCAGGAACTGCAGGGTCAGGTAGCTCGGGTTGTTGACCTGGAACTCCGGCACGTCCTTCAGGGTCGAGACGATCCGGGTGCCGTACACGTTGACCACGAGCGGGTGACGCTGCCCGTCACGGTGGCCCGGTGGCAGCAGCAGCGCGCCGGTCAGCTTCTCCCCGTCCGCGCCCTTGTAGGTGACGAGCCTGCGCTGCGGGGGGAGCACCTGGGCGAGATGGCCGTTCAGCGAGATCCGCTGGGTGTGGCGGCCGGCGTGCGTGGTCCACAGCGCGGTGCCCTGGTCGCCGCCCGCGCCGAAGACCGCGGTGCGGTTGGCGGGGGAGTACCCGGCGACGCCCGCTTCGGGGTGCGGCGCCGGGAGCGGGGTCAGCACCGGTGCGGCGCCGGGCGCCAGCTCGTACAGGCCGCCCTTGGTGTCACGCGCCAGCACCAGGGGGAAGTCGCGGTCGAGCCGGGGGTTGGCCGGTTCGGCACCGCCCCGGTCGGTGGGGCGTACGCCGTTGCGCCTGACACCGTCGTCCAGCGGCCAGGCCAGCTCCGCCAGCGGGGCGGCGCCGGTGGCCTTCAGGTCGCGGGCCTGCCCGGTACGCGGGTCGATCAGCCAGGCGCGCCCGTCGGCCACGCCCAGCACGCCGCCGGCCACCGGCACCAGCTCCAGCGGGGGGACCTTGAACCGCGAGGTCAGGTCGCGCGGCTTGGCGGCGGGATCGGCCGGGTCGAACGCCCACCAGTCCTGGCGGGCCGCCGGATCGGCGGCATCGGCGACCTGCGTACCGCGCACCAGCGGGGTGCCCGCGCCCCAGAGCAGGCCGGTGGCCACCAGCCGGTCGGCGGCCAGCGGTGCGGCCTTCCCGCCGGCGGCGGGCACCAGGTAGGCGGTGAACGGGTCGGGCGTCTTCGGCGTGGCCTTGCCGACGACCAGCAGGTTGGCGCCGTCGGCGGCCCAGCGGGGCTGCACGGTGACCGAGGGACTCGGCACCTCGGTCACCACGCGTGGCTGCCCGCCGGCGGCGGAGGCGATCGCCAGCCGGGTACGCCGTTCCAGGACGCGCTTGAGCTGTCCGGCGCGTGCGGGGGTGGGGCCGAGGTCGTCCACCCGGGCGATGCGCCGCCCGGTCGGGTCGGCGACCAGGTTGCCCGCCGTGTAGGTGCGGGCCGGCCCCGCTGAGGTGATCTTGCCGGTGACGGCGTCGATGACGGCGATCTCCTCGTCCAGCGTGCCCGCCCTGCCGGCGGTGGAGCTGTCGAGCACGGAGGCGGTGTCCTCCTTGCCGCGCTCGACCTTGGCCCACTCCTTCGGGGCGGCACGCTGAGCCTCCAGCCACTGCCCGTACTCCAGCGACCAGCGGCCGGGGTTCACCATCGGTGCGATCACCCGCCGGGAGTCCAGCCACTGGATCAGGTAGCCGGAGGCGTTCGTCATCGTCTGCACCCCGCGCGGGGTCAGTTTGTGGATCTCGCCGCTCTCGCGGTCCCACACGTGCAGGAACACGTCGTCGCCGCCCCGGGTGGAGGCGAAGGCCAGCATGCGCCCGTCGGGCGACCAGACCGGGTTGTAGTGACCGGTGCCGTCCTTCGCCCCGTGCGTCACGTCACGGGCCGGTCCCGCGCCGTCCGCTATCCAGATGTCGGCGCGCTCGTTTCCATCGACAAATGATGCGCCATATCTGCTCGACTCGTTCGGACCACGTTTCACGACCGCCGCCACTGATTTACCGTCGGGGGACGGGACGACCTGACCGAGTTTCTTCGTGGTCAGGAAGTCCCGCATCGTGAACGGCCCGGGGGCCCGCACCGCGACAGGCTGCTCCACCGGTGGGGAAGCGCCTCCCACCAGGGCGGCGGCCGTGAGCAATGACAGGACGAGCTTGACACGTAGCACCATGGGAGGACGATAACCACGTCATCGGAAACGCGGAAAAACGCCCGAGCGGCCCTCCGGTGGGCGGCTTATAATCCCGCCTTCGCCTTAATCGGACCATCCCGCCGCTTAAATCAGTGCCATCCCGCCGGCGAGATGACAGCTGCCGGAAATTTCTCTGAGGAATGGGAGGTTCGTAAATGACCGATGTCGATCTGGCCGACGCCGATCTACACGTCGGAGACAGACCCCACGAGGTCTTCCGCCGGCTGCGCGACCACGACCCGCTGTACTGGAACCCCGAGGGCAGGGAGCCGGGCTTCTGGTCGGTCACCCGCTACGAGGACTGCGTGAAGGTGCAGAAGGACCCCCGGACCTTCAGTTCCAACCAGACCAACACCCTCGGCCCGCACCGCAACACCGGTGACCAGGGATCCGGAAAGATGATCAACACGACCGATCCGCCCCGCCACACCGAGCTGCGCAAGCTGGTCAACAAGTGCTTCACGCCCCGGGCCATCGCCGCCCTGGAGCCATACCTGCGCTCGGTCGTCAGGGACGTGTTCGCCGACGCGCTGGAGCGGGGTGAGTGCGACTTCGCCGAGGTCGTGGCGGCCCTGCCGGTCGCGGGCATCTCCGCGCTGCTGGACGTGCCGCGCCAGGACTGGGACCTGATGCTCAGCCTCACCTCCACCGCGTTCGGCTCGCACGACAGCGAGTACCAGCTGACCTCCGACGTGCGCGCCAACGCCGCCCAGGCGCACGGCCGGCTCCTGCTCTACTGCCAGGGCCTGGTGGAGCGGCGGCGCGCCTCACCCGGCGACGACATCGTCAGCCTGCTGGCCCGCTCCCAGGACGCGGGAGTGCTCAGCGAGGAGGAGTGCCTGCTCTTCTTCGACGTGCTGATGCTCGGCGGCAACGAGACCACCCGGCATGCCGCGGTCGGAGGGCTGCTGGCCCTCATGGAGCACCCCGACCAGTGGGAGCGGCTGCGCAAGGAGCCCGAGCTGGTGCCCAACGCGGTCGGCGAGCTGCTGCGCTGGACCTCGCCCAGCCGCCACGTGCTGCGCCGCGCCGCCCGCGAGACCGAGCTGCACGGCAAGACCATCCATCCGGGCCAGGACGTCGTCATCTGGCACACCTCCGCCAACCGCGACGAGCGGGTGTTCGACGCGCCGGAGGTGTTCGACATCGGGCGCCCCCGCGGCTCACGCAACGGGCACGTCGCGTTCGGCTCCGGGCCGCACTTCTGCCTGGGCGCCGCCCTCGCCGAGCTGGAGCTCACCGTCTTCCTGGACGAGCTCGCGACCTCGGTGTCGGCGGCCGAACTGCTCGGGCCGCCCGACTACCTGCGCTCCCCGGTCATCAACGGCGTCAAGCACGTCCAGATTCGGCTCCACCCCATGGGGTAGAAGCGGAGGCCATGAACTCACTCACCTGGGATCAGGTCCACGCGCGGCGGCTGGCCCGCCACCATCTCGTGAAACCCGTCTCCGGCGACCTGCGGAAACCCGTGCGTGACGTGTGCGGGGTGCAGGCGCAGGTCGCCGCCGCGGCCGAGCTGGCCATCGGGTCACGGGTGAGGGACGCCACCCGCGAGCAGGTCCGCGCGGAGCTGTACGACGACAAGCGCCTCGTCAAGACCTACAGCCTGCGCGGCACCCTGCACGTGCACGCCGCCGACGAGCTGGCTCTGTGGCTGGCGGCCATGCGCTGGAAGCCCTACTGGCGTGCCAAGGGCAGCTGGCACGCCCACCACGAGCTGACCGCCGAACAGGGCGAGTCGTTCGTCGACGCGGTCCGCCAGGCACTGGACGGCGAGTGCCTGACCCGCGAGGAGCTGGCCGGGGAGGTATCGGGCCGTGTCGGCGCCTGGGCCAAGGACAGGCTCGCCTCCAACTGGGGCGAGCTGCTGCGTCCGGTGGCCTACCTCGGCGTGCTCTGCTTCGGGCCGGTACGGGGCGCCAAGGTCACCTACGTCAGGCCCGACCGGTGGGCGGGGCTGAAGGTCGAGCTCGGTGACCAGCCCGACCCCGAGGAGTCGGCGATGGAGATCATCCGCCGCTACCTGTGCGCGTACGGTCCCGCCACCCACCAGGACCTGGCCCGCTGGTTCGCGCTCAGGCCACCCGAGGCACGCGAGGCGCTGGAGTCGCTCGGCGACGAGATCGTCCAGGTCGAGGTCGAGGGCCGCAAGGCGTACGTCCTCGCCGCCGACGAGAGCCGCTGGCCGTCACAGGCGAGCTGCCTGCGACTGCTGCCGCAGTACGAGGCGTACGTCCTGGGCAGCGGTCCCAAGGAGGTCGTCGTGCCCAAGGACACCGCCGGACGCGTCTTCGAGCACGGCCGGGGCAGGTACGAGGGCGCGGTCGCCCACCAGATCATGCTCGTCGACGGGGTCGTGTCCGGCATGTGGGAGCGCAGGGAGAAGGGCGGCAAGGTCGAGATCAAGGTCGAGTCGTTCGTCGAACTCGATTCCGGCCGGAGCGAGGAGCTGGAGCGGGAGGCCGAGCGTGTCGGCCGCTTCTACGGCGCTGAGGCCACCCTGTCCATGGGCAGGCTCACCGGCAGGAAACGCTGAGTCCGCCACACGGGCCCCGCCGCCCGGGGCCCCGGGCGGCGGTTCGGTCGCGGCCTTCGCTCATCGGCAGGCGCCGAGGTCCTCCCGGATCGCACGCAGCACCGACCGGCGCTGGGTGTGGATGAAGAAGTGCCCGCCAGGCAGCAGCCGGAGCCGGAACGCCGACCCCGTCTGCGCGCTCCACGCGCCCAGCCCGCCGGCCGTCGTCGTCGGGTCCCCGATCCCGCCGAACACCGAGATCGGGCAGGCCAGCGGCGGCTCGTCCTCGTGGACGTAGGACTCCGCCACGTTCAGGTCGGCACGGAGCACCGGCATGACGAGGCTCATCAGCTCCGCGTTGCCGATCACCTCCGGGGGGATGCCGTCCAGCCGGTGCAGCACTCGCATCAGGTCCTCGTCGCAGAGCTGCCCGAGCCGCGGCGTGCCGTCGCGGATCTGGGGGGCGTTCCAGCCGGAGACGAACAGCCGCCCCGGGCCCGGCAGCCCGCGCGAGCGCAGCCGCCGCGCCGTGGTGAACGACACCAGCGCGCCCATGCTGTGCCCGAACAGCGCGAACGGCAGCGGGGCCAGGCGCGACAGTTCGTCGATCACCGGATCGACGATCATCGACAGCCGGTGCGGCGGCTTCTCCCCGATGCGGGTCTCCCGGCCAGGAGAGCGCACCGCCCACAGTTCCACGTCGTCGGCCGGCAAGCCGGCCCAGCCGCGGAACGTCGTGGCGCCGCCTCCCGCGTTGGGCACGCAGACCAGCCGAGCGCGAGGCCGTTCCGGCCGCCGCAGCGGTACCAGCCAGCTCGCGGTGGTCAGGCGAGCGGTCACCACGAGACCTCCAGGGATCGTGCGGAGTCCCGGACCCGCTCGCAGGTGGCGACCAGGTCCGCCAGGGATTCGGGGGGGAACATGTGAGCCGCGTCGCCGGGGCGATACAGCCGCTCGGGCTTCGTGCACGACTCGATGAGCAGCCCGTCCGCGCCGTACGCCGAGGCCGCCAGCGCGGCCGGTGCCACCAGCGAGGCCGAGCGGGTGCTGTGGCTGGGATCGAAGATCACGGGCAGCTCGGTACGGGCGCGCAGCGCGGTGATCGCCCCGAAGCCGGGCTGCTGCGGTGTCCCGGTGGCGCCCGCGCAGAGCACCACGGCACTGTTACCCCGGGTGAAGACGAACTCCGCGGCCCGCAGCCAGTCGTCCAGACTCGCCCGTGGCCCCCGCATCAGCAGCACAGGGCGCCGCTGGGCACCCAGCTCGGCCAGGAGCGGCCGGTTGTCCAGTTGCCGCCCGTCCACCTGCAGGCAGTCGGCCACCTCAGCGACGGCCGCCACCTCGCGCGGGTCACAGACCTCGGTGATCACCGGGATGGCCGCCGCACGCCGGATCTCCGCGAGCGCCTCCAGGCCCCGCAGGCCTCTGCCGGGAAAGTGGTAGGGGCTGCTGCGCGTCTTGGACAGCCCGGCCCGCAGCGCGTGCGCCCCCTGCGCTCTGACCGCCAGGGCCGTCTCGACCGCGTCCTCGGTCGACTCCAGCGCGCACGGTCCCGCCGCCCACCACAGCCTCGGCCCCCCGACCACTCCGGCCTCCCGAGGAGCCTCCGGCGGGCCGGACAGTGGTGGGCCGCCGATCGTCACCTCGCGCGCGGCCACGCCGCTGTCGCGCCGTACCAGCCAGTGGCCGTCGGGGGTGGGGCGGCGGGCCAGCACGGCGGGCGAGGCGGGTACGCAGGCGAGGGACTCGTCGCCGCTCACCACGACGAACACCCTTCCGGCCAGGTGCACCGGCCAGGCGGTGACGTCCTCGTGCGCCCCGGCCCGCGCCGCCACCTCCTCGGCGACCTCGGCGGAGGTGCCGGGCCGCAGTTCGATCAGCATGCCGGGACCCCCGCGCCGATCTCCTTCCGCCAGGCCGCGATGCTCGCCTCCAGCGCGGCGACGTCAGGTCCGTGCCGCAGCACCCCGGTGGTGACCGGCAGCACGGCCCGCCCCGGCGCGCCGGCGGCGACGGCGACGAGGTCGCGGGTGTCGCGTCCGGCCCTGCCCAGGCCAGGCAGTTCCACGACCGCGGAAGGCATGCGGGCCACCAGGTCGCGGGCTTCCTCGGCGGCGGCCCCGACCACGGCCGCCGCCGCCACGCCGTGCTCGTCGTTCCACTCCCGCACCTCGTCGGCGGTGCGCTGGGCGACGGTGCGCGAGCCGGTCATGGCGCACTGCACCCCGCCGGCCGCGTGGTTGGAGGTGCGTACGAGCACCATGACCAGCGTTCCGCTGTCCCGGGCCCGGCGCAGCAGCGGGCCGAGGGAGCCGAAGCCCATGAACGGGTTCGCCGTCACCGCGTCCCCGCGCAGCACGCTGCCGGGCCCCAGGTAGAGGTCGGCGTAGGAGTCCATCGTGTCGTCGGCGTCGCACACCTTCGCGTCCAGCACCGCCAGCGAGCCCCGCTCGTGCACGCCGTCGACGACGTCACGCAGCAGGGCGGTGCCCGCGGTGCCGAACCGGGTGAAGAACGGCACCTGGATCCGGTAGACGGCCACCTGCTCGCCCGCGGCCTCCAGCACCGTCGCGCACATTCGCCGGGCCCCGCCCACGTCGCCGGGCATCCGCCACGCCTCCAGCCACTTGGGGGAGGGGGCGAGTCCCAGGCAGAGGGCGGATCGGTTCTGCAGCAGGTCAGTCCATATCGGTACAACAGCCATGGGGTCATTGCACACAACCGAGCCCGCGCGCGCCCGGCGTCCACTCGCCGTTGAGGTTCCAGCGAGTAAAATCCCCGCTCCGCACCGCGCCCGCGATGGGGAGCGGGGATTTCGCCGCTTCTTGATCTACATCGTAAAGGGGTTGGGTTGGCGCGAACCCCCACGCGCAACGCGCAGACCCGCAGTCATCGGAGCCTGCGGGGGCTGGACCGCGCTGCTATCCGCCGCTCAGCGGTTGGTCCACAGATGCCAGAACCAGTCGCCCTCGGAGCAGGTGTAGTGCTCCCAGTGGCCTCGGTCGATTCCCCCCTGGCCGGCCGCCACGCAGTTGGAGTGGCTTGAGAACCAGTCGCGGTACACATCGTCGCCGGCGAGTAGCCGGCCGGCCGTGCCGGCCTGCGCGGTGACCGTGTGTGCCTCGGAGGCGGTGGCCGAAGCCGCGAAGGCGGGTGCGCCCGTCGCCAGCAGGGCCATGCCGATGATCGCGCCGACCGCCGGCAGTGCGCGGACGTGGAATGCCCTTGTGGAGCGGCCGTGCTCGCCCAGGGAGCCGGAGATGCCGCGACGACCTGTGTTCATCTTCATCAGATACCTCCAGTGTGGAGACCCCCGCCTTCAGGCGGGGGAGGAAACGCGGCACGGTGCCGCGTTTCTGGGTGGTGTAGCCGTAGCCGTGCCGTCGGCTCGCTGGAGCAGGTGGCCGTGGCGGTCGAGGACGAACACGGCTGGGTGAACCGTAAGGTTCGCTCCCTCCGGCGCCGAAGCGCCCTCGGGGTGACGCCGGTGCGGCGGTGCGGCCGGACCGATCTCCCCTCGCCCATGGTGAACACCAGGTGCCGCCGCGAGGCGGTGTCCGTGAGCCGTTTCGTGCCCACCCTCGGGCGTGTCTGCTCCCACGGATTCGAGAGCTTGGAGCTGAGGAAGCACCCCAAGGTCGGTCTGCGATCTTGTGTTCAACGTAGCCATCTGGATCACACCTCCAGTCCGTGACGGCTAGGGCTGGTCAACACGGGGCTTCGAAGCGCATCACCGCGCCTCAAGCCCCCTCCTGCAGGAGAGGGTCGTTGACTCCTCATGTTCGTGACGTGAGATGCCGATCACCTCGCGCCTGCTGTTCGCCGAGACCGTGACGTGGGGCCCGGGGCGCCAAGCCCGGGGCGGATTCCATCGAGGTCGCCTTGCTCAACTCCGCCGTCACCGGCATGATCGTCGATCGTCCGGATCCCCTTGTCGACCGTCTCCTGCTTCCGTGATGACCGGCATACGGGACGCCACCGTTTCAGTCATCACTTGATTACTCAGTGTAATGGTGTCGGATTGGCAAAGGACGGGTTTTCCGTACGAGGAGGAGCGAGCATGCGGCTGAGGTCGCCGGAGGAGCCTTCGTGATCTCGCACGCGCTCGTGGACGGGCCACATGGGCCGATCCTGGCACGCGTTCCCGGCGATGCCGGGTCGCTGGCCGAGCTGGTACGCGGTCACTACGTCGGTGAGCGGCGGCTTCGGGAGGTCCGCGACCTGGCCGCGCTGCTGGCCGAGTCCCGGCGGGTCCACCACCTGCTGCCGCTGTTCGGGTGTGTGCCCGCCGAGCCGGACACCTGGGCGGAGCTGATCGCCTGCCTGGCGCAGGAGTTGGTGGTGCGCCGGGTCAACCTGACCCGGGTGCCGGCGGCGGTGCGGTGCGTCGCCGTCCTGCGCGAGCTGGGGCATCCTCTCGCGGGGCTGCCCCTGAGGCTCGGCAGGGGAGAGCGCTGGATACGCGTGCCCGAGTTCCAGTCGGGCTGGGTTTCCCAGCCCGACTGGTACATTCCCGAGCATCCGGAGGTCGCGGGGCTCCTCCTGGACGGTCGCACGCTCGCACGGGTTCCCGGTGGGGAGCCCGCGATCGTGAGCACCCGGCAGGAGGAGCGGCTCATCACCGCGGCGGTGGAGCACTGGAATTCATGGGGATGGGCGAAGGTCTTCGAACTTCCCGGGGCTGTCGGCCCTGAGGAACTGGTGCCGCTGGGGGTGAACGCCTTCCTGCCGGATGCCTTCGTGGCGGAGACCGTGTTGAACGGGCAGCGGGGCAGCCTGGGCTCGGTGGTGGCCGAGCTGTTCACCTCCGCCTACTGCAACGCCGCTCAATCCTTTGGGCTTCGCGGTGGGTACGGCAGGCTGGCGACGTGGCGGTCGGTCGCCGGTCTGGTGCGCGCTCCCGCCGACGCGTCCGTCCACCGGGTCAACGAGCTCGCGGCCCGGTGGCGGTGGCTGGCGTTCAGGATCACCAGGCGCACGCCGTACTGGACGGACCAGGAGCTCGCGGTCGGCGCGCTCAGCCCGCGCGGGAAGGTGCTGAGCCTGCTGGTCTCCTACGACACCGACTGACCGACCTTTGGCCGGTCAACGCTCAGCGGCCTGGGACGTTCCCGAGCCGGGGGAGGGGCCGGGGCGGAGGCTGAGGGCTCCGACCGGGCAGATCCGCACCGCGTGGCGGAGGCCGGCGGTGTGGGCCTCGGTGACCTCGCCGGTCACGAGGACGAGTCCCTCGTCGTCGGAGTCGAAGATCTCCGGCAGGACGAGCGAGCACTGCCCGGCACCGACACAGCGCCGGCGGTCCGCGATGACTCTCATGGTCACCAGGCCACCGGGAGCGCGTGCAGGCCGAAGATCACGCCGTCGTACTTGAACGGCAGCTCGTCGTCGTCGCCCACGACGCGCAGGCTGGGAATCCGCTCGAAGAGCGTGCGGTAGGCGATCTCCAGCTCGGCGCGGGCGAGGTTCTGCCCGAGGCACTGGTGCACGCCGTATCCGAACGCCACGTGGTTACGGGCGCCGCGCCGCAGGTCGAGCTCGTCGGGGCGTTCGAAGGCCCGGGGGTCCCGGTTGGCCGAGGCGCCGAGCACGAAGATGCCCTCTCCCCGGCGCACGTTCTGGCCGCCGATCTCCATGTCCTCGGTCGCGACCCGGTCGAAGGCCACCCAGTCGACGATGGAGTGGTAACGCAGCAGCTCCTCCACGGCCGGTGCCCAGCCGTCGGGGGCGGCGCGTAGCTCGGCGAGCCGGGCGGGACGGCGCAGCAGCGTGAGGACGCCCAGCGAGATCATGTTGGCTGTGGTCTCGTGCCCTGCCAGGAGTAGCAGGAACGTCATGCCGACCAGCGCGTCGTGGGAGAGTTCTCCGGTCGTTTTTCGGGTGGTAACGAGCCGCCCGATGAGGTTGTCGCCGGGGTTCCGCTCGGCCTCGGTGACGAGGCCGTCGAGATAGTTCCAGATCTCCGCGGCCGCGGCCATGGCATCCCGCTGGGAGCCGGCAGCGGCGCTGACCATCCGGCGGGTCCTGGACTGGAAGAAGTCGTGCTCGGAGTACGGTACGCCAAGAAGCCGGCAGATCACCATTGAGGGGACGGCGAGCCCGAACGCCTCGACCAGGTCGGCGGAGGAGCCCTGCTCGAGCATGTCGTCGATGAGCTGGTCGGCGACGTGCTGGATGTGGGGGCGCATCTCCCTGACGCGCCGGACGCTGAACTCGGGGATCAGCATCCGCCGGTAGACGTCGTGTTCGGGGGGATCCATGTCGATGAACTGCCCCGCCTGGAACCGCGCGCCCGCCTGCCGTTCCTCGGCCGAGGGGGGCTCTGCCGACAGGGCGGACATCGGGTGGCCGGGTGTGCTGGGGTCGGTGCTGATCCTGGGGTCGGAGAGCACCTGCTGGGCCTCGGCGTGCCGGGTGACCAGCCAGACCCGCCCGCCGGGAAGCTCCGCCCCGACCAGCGGTGCCTCCTCGCGGAGGCGTGCGTACTCGGGCGGGGGCGCGAACGGGCAGTCGCGAGGTAGGGGGAAACCCTGAGCCATAATCTTCTCCTCGCAGGCCGGGTCCGAGTTTGCTTACTTACATGAAAGTAAGCAAACTCGGGGTGGTCGTCAAGGCACGGCGCGAAGAGGAGTGGCGGACCGGCGATGAATGCCCGACGCAGCGACACCAAGGAACGGATCCAGCAGGTCGCGCTGGAGCTGTTCGCCGAGCAGGGATACGACAAGACCTCGCTGCGGGAGGTGGCGGAGCGGCTGGAGATCACAAGGCCCGCGCTCTACTACCACTTCAAGGCCAAGGAGGACATCCTCACCAGCGTCATCGACGACCTGAACGGCTCGATCGACGAACTCGTGGAGTGGGCTCGCGCCCAGCCGCACACCGAGGAGGCCAGGGGGGAGATCCTGCGCAGGATCGCGGCTCTCCTCAACGATCACTGGCGGCCGCTCATCCGGTTCGCCCAGGTCAATCAGGCCGTCATGTCCGAGCTGCCGGCCGGTGAGCAGATGCAGCGGCGCATGATGACGATGATCTCGGTGCTGAGCGCGCCAGAGGACGGGCTGGTCCGGCAGTTCGAGGCCCGGCTGGCGGTGATCGCGCTGATCATGGGCAGCGTTCCCTTCCTGCTCGGCATGGAGGTGCCCGAGGAGGAACGGAGCGCGATCGCGCTGACCGTCGCCGCGAGACTCGTCGCCGACCGTTAGGCCCCGCCGTCAGTGGGACCCCGCACACGTCAGGGGCCCTGGGGGCCGCGGTAGGGCAGGGGCTGGCTGTAGACGAGGTTGGTGGTGGTGCTGCCGAACTGGGCCAGTTCGTCGACGAGCTGTTCGAGGTGGGCCATGGAGGTCGCGGCCAGCTTCAGCACGTAGCAGTCGTCGCCGGTGGTCCGCAGGCACTCCAGGATCTCGGGGCGCTCGTCGAGCAGCCGGTGCAGGGGCTGGTGCCGGCTGCCCGGATACTTCAGGCGTACCACGGCGAGCACGGCGAAGCCGACCTTCGCCAGGTCGACGTGGGCGTGGTAGCCGGTGATGACGCCCGCCGCCTCCAGGCGCCTGATCCGCTCGGTGGTGGCGGAGGCGCTGAGGTTCACCCGCCGCCCCAGCTCGGTCAGCGGGATGCGGCCGTCTCGCTGGACCTCGACCAGGATCGACCAGTCGGTGGCGTCGAGGCTCTCGGTCATCAGGCAAAGGTACCGGCATATTCACGGCATATCGACTATTGCGCCGGGAAAACTCTCTTCCAATGGGAAATAACGGCTGGATAGCCTGAACCAGTGCAAATAGGCGTTAATGTCCCGAATTTTGGGCCAGGTACCGACCCCGGCGTGCTGCGCGACTGGGCGCAGACGGTGGAGGGCCTGGGTTTCGACCTGCTCATGGTCTCCGACCACATCGCGATAACACCCGACGTCGCCGAACAGTACCCGGCGCCGTTCTACGAACCCTTCACCACCCTCGCCTGGCTGGCCGGCATCACCGGCAGGGTCAGGCTCGGGACCACGGTGCTCATCGTGCCGTACCGGCACCCGCTGCTCGTCGCCCGGATGGCCGCCAACCTCAACCAGCTCAGCGGGGGACGGCTCGTCCTCGGCGTGGGCGTCGGCTGGGCGCGGCAGGAGTTCGACGCGCTCGGAGTCCCGTTCCAGCGGCGCGGGGCGCTGACCGACGATCACCTCCGGGTGATCCGCGCCGCCTGGAACGATGACAAGGACTACCGCGCCGGGCGGATACCGATCTGGGTCGGCGGCAACAGCGACGCCGGACTGCGCCGGGCGGTACATCTCGGCGAGGCATGGCATCCGCTGAGGTTCACCCTCCCCTGGCTGCGCGAGGCGCTGGGCCGGTTGAAGGCCATCGCGAACGAGTGTCAACGGCCGGTGCCCGCCCTGGCCCCCCGGATCGCCCTGCGGCTCACCGAGACGCCGATCACCGCCCCCGGGCGGCTCGCCGGTGAGGGCACGATCGACCAGATCCTTGACGACCTCGAACAGCTGCGCCTCCTCGGCTCCGAGACCGTCGTACTCGACCCCTTCAACGGAGACCCGGACGAGACACGCCATCCGCAGACCGCCTGGCAGGCGCTCGCGACCGTGGCCGCCCGCTGGAATCCGAGCACGTATCAGACAGAAACGAGGGAAACCATGACCGGCGACGACGAGAAGTTCCTGCGCAGGGCCATCGAGCTTGCCGCCGAGGCGCGGGCGGCCGGTGACCCGCCGTTCGGGTCACTGCTGGTGGGCCCGGACGGCACCGTGCTCGCCGAGGACCGCAACACGGTTCTCAGCGACGCCGACATCACCGCCCACCCCGAGCTCAAGCTGGCCAGGTGGGCGGCCCGCGAGCTCGACCCCGCCGCCGCGGCCGCCACGACCATGTACACCAGCTGCCAGCCGTGCCCCATGTGCGGGGGTGCCATCGAACGGTCCGGCCTCGGCCGCGTGGTGTTCGCGCTCTCCAACGAACAGCTCGCGAGCCTCAAACCGGCCGCCACCGGCGCCGGCGCGCGGCAGGAGGGCCCCGCCCTGTTCGACGAGGCGCGCGTCCCGGTCGAGGGTTACTACCGCTGATCCGGTTCGATGGTTTCCACGGTCGTCCCACGATCTCGGCGCCGCCATGCCCACGGCGCCGGAGCGGGATCACGTCATCCTCGGCGTGCCCTGCTAGGGTGCGATGTCTAATCAATCGTTCGATTGAGAGATGCCGTGTCAAACCTCGAGCAGATCCAGCGGGCCGCGGTGGGGCTCTTCGCGGAACGGGGCTTCGCGGCCACGGGCATCCGCGAGATCGGCCGCGCGGCCGGGCTGAACTCGGCCACGCTGTACCACTACGCGGGCGGCAAGGAGGAGTTGCTGGCCGGGATCATGCGCGCGGGCCTGGGCGAGCTGCTGCGCGCCGGGCGCGAGGCCCTGGAGCCCAGCGCGGACCCGGCCGTCCAGCTCGCCAGGCTGGTGCTCGCCCAGGTCGCGACGGAGGCGGTCAACCCGCTCACCTGCCAGGTCACCGACCGCGAGGTGCGGGCACTGACCGGGGACAACCACGCGGAGATCGTCGCCATGCGTGACGACTACGAGTCCATGTTCCAGCGCGTGCTGGAGCGGGGGGTGCGTACGGGGGAGTTCCAGATCACCGACCTGCGGGTGGCCAGGCTGGCGCTGCTCGAGATGTGCAACGGGGTCGCCGTCTGGTACCGCCCCGACGGGCGGCTGTCGGTCGCCCAGCTGCAGGACCGCTTCGTCGAGCTGGCCTGCAGGCTGGTCGGCTCCCGGCTGGTCGGCCGTCAGGAGTGCGGGCCCGAGATCGTCACCGTGTCGCTCAGTTCCGAGCCCCGTGACGGGAACGTCGGCGTCGAGGCGTCGGCGTGAGCCCCTGAGCCGCGGCTCGCGGTATCCCGAAGACAGCATCGGCTCATCATCGGAAGGCGGGGAGCCGACATCCTCCCCTTTTCGAGGGAGGGGATTCCCCGTCTCCCTCCCCGCCCGAAGGCAGGGGTTTCCAGGTTGGAGGATTTGATGAAGGCGGTCGTTTACCGGCGCTACGGAGGGCCGGAGGTCCTGGAGATGGGGGAGGTCTCCGAGCCGAAACTCGGCCCGGAGTCCGTTCTCATCGACGTCAGGACGGTGTCGGTCAACCCGGTCGACTGGCAGATAGCCGCCGGGCAGCTGGACAGCCGTTTCGACGTGCATTTCCCCGTGGTCCCCGGCTGGGACGTCGCAGGGGTGATCGCGAAGGTCGGCCCGACGGTCACCGGCCTCGCGGTGGGGGACGAGGTGATCGGGTACGTGCGCGAGGATTCCATCGGGAGGGGAACCTACGCCGAGCGGGTGGCCGCACCGGTGCGCACCATCGCCCGCAAGCCGGTCAATCTGAGCTGGGAGCAGGCGGCGGCCGTCCCCATCGCCGGCCTCACCGCCTACCAGTCACTCGTCCACGCGCTGCGGGTGGGGGCCGGTGACACCGTGCTGGTGCAGGCCGCGGCGGGCGGTGTCGGGTCGTTCGCCGTACAGATCGCCGCCGCCCTGGGAGCGCGTGTCATCGGCACCGCCTCGGCCCGCAACCACGACTACCTGCGAGGCCTCGGCGCCGAGCCCGTCACCTACGGCCCCGGGCTCGGCGAGCGGGTCCGGGCGCTCGCGCCGGCCGGTGTCAGCGCGATCGTGGACATGTACGGCGGCGAGACGCTGGTCTCCTCCCTTGACCTGCTGCGCGAGGACGCGCGGGGGCGGGTCGTCTCGCTGACCAACGACGGCGTGCTGGAGCACGGCGGCGTCTTCGTGTTCGCCAGGCCGAGCACGGCGGACCTCGACGAGCTGCGACAGATGATCGAGAACGGTCTGGTCGTCCCGGAGATCGCGACGGTGCTGGATCTGTCAGAGGCCGCCGAGGCCTTCCGGCTGAGCCAGAGCGGGCATGTACGAGGCAAGATCGTCCTTCGGGTCTCGGCGGGCTGAGGCAGGACAGGCCGGGGCATCCGCGCGGGCCGTCCGGCCTTTTCCCGCCCCGTGCGGAGAGCCTCCCGGTGAGGTGGTTCCGCGGCTGTTCGCGATGCCTCACCGGTGAGGTCCCGGCCTGGCCGGATGCCGAGCCGGGACGATTCCTGCGAGATGTGCTCGGCTGGCCGGCGAAGCAGACCGCGGCGCTGCTGGAGGGCAGCGTGGCGTCGGTGAACAGCGCGTTCGCCCTGCCCACGGTGTTGCCGCCGGCACACCGATGAGTTTTCGCGCGGTCCGCCGTCCCAACGGGGGGCAGTCGAATCGATCTCGACGGAGGTAGGTCATGGGTAAGTTGCAGTACCAGTGCACCATGTCGCTGGACGGCTTCATCGCCGGCCCGGGAGGTGACATGTCCTGGTTGGCCGGGCACCTCGGGCCCAACCCGATGGTGGAGGAGATCATGGACCAGACCGGTGCGCTGCTCGTCGGCAACCGCACCTTCGGCGGCGACGATCCGCACAGGGGCACCGAGCAGCAGGGCGAGCCGTACGGCGGGGGGTGGACCGGGCAGCAGTTCGTGCTCACCCACAAGGCGCCGGACACGCCGGTGCCGGGCGTCACCTTCGTCGGTGACCTCGACAGCGGTGTCGCCGCGGCCAAGGCCGCCGCGGGTGACAGGTACGTCGGCGTCCTCGGTGCCCAGGTGGCCCGGCAGTGCCTCGACGCGGGCGTGCTCGACGAGATCCTCGTGTTCATCGCGCCCGTCCTGCTCGGCGACGGCGTCCGGCTGTTCGATCATCCGGGTGGGACCAACATCAGGCTCGAACGCCTCAGCGTGACCCAGGCGCCCGGAGCGACGAACCTCCGGCTACGCGTCCTCAGCTGACCCGTTTGCCGGGCCGTGGATGTCCGGCGGGCACACGCCCCATCGGAGCGCCGGTCAGGACTGCCCGTGACCCCGGGCGAGGCCGGTACCCGTGCCGTTCGGGTACC
>NZ_JBEXGU010000102.1:0-34250 GCF_040607515.1 Streptosporangium sp. NPDC005286
AGCCTAGGAAGGCTCGGGGCGGGATGGCTCCAGCAGTGCCGAGACCTTCGCGCCGGGTTCCGCGGCGAGGGCGCGCAGCAGCGCGCGCAGGTGACCCGCGATCTGGGACACGTCGTCGTGACCGATCACGGCGGGGTTGAAACGAAGGCCGAGGGTGAGACTCCGCTCCGCGTCCACGGCCTGGACGTGCAGCGCGCCGTGGGCCACCCCGTTGAAGACGGTCCACTCCACCCCCGCCCCGATACCGGGGAACTCCGGGACGGCCGCCCTCCTGCGGTAGCTGAACAGCACCGGTGAGGCGGGCGGCTCCGGCGGCGCGTGCCGGAACCGGTACATGGCGTGGAGCTCGGCCCGGACCGCGCGCAGGTAGGCGGGAAACTCCTCGTCAGGGCCGGGGTGCGGGGCGAACGGCACCCGCGCGACGAACGACCCGATGCGCTCGCGCGTCCGGCAGGTGCGGGTCCCGAGGTCGAGGGCGAGCGGCGAGGCGACCGTGCCGTAGCCCCGCAGCAGCACGCCCACGGCCGCCAGGAGCAACTCGAACCTGGTCGCGCCGAGAATCGCGGCGGCCCCGGTGAGGGCGCCGGACTCCGCGGCGCCGAGCACCATCTCGACGATCTCACCGGGGCCGGTGCCGTGCGGGACGGCGCGCAGGCCGGGCAGGACCGGTTCTGCGGGCTCGCGCTCGCGCTCCCTCCAGAACTCCTCGGCACCGTCGGGACGTGCCGGGTCGCACGTCGCGGACGGCGTACCGTCCGGCGGCGGGAGGGGCGCACGCGCGAAGTAGGCGTCGGCCAGGTCGCGGACCAGGAGGTCCTTGGAACCGGCGTCGAACACCCGCCCGTGCGCGGTGAAGAGCAGCCGGACGCGCTCGGGCCCCACCCGGACGAGCGTGAACCGGGCGAGCGGGCCGCGCTCCAGGTCGAACGGGCGGGTGGCCTCGGCCGCCGCGACCCCGGGGTAACCCTCGGGGGTCGACTCCGTACGGGTGACCCTGACCCGGCCGAGCACCGGGTGCCGGCCGGCCACGGCGGCGCACGCGCCCAGTAGCGCCGGAGTGTCGACGGGACCGTTCAGGTGCAGCGCCAGCGGGATTCCCCGCAGGTCGAAGGGGGTGTGCGCCATCCTGTCCTGCTCCCTCGTGGGTGACCTCTCCTCGGATGGGCGCCGGGGCACGGGCTCCGGCGGGCAATTATTAGGAAAGTTTCTTGTTTATTTATGCCTCCCGAATGCTACACATGTGGTACGCCTGAGACAAGCGACGTGTGACGAACCGAGCCGGAGGCGTTGATGATCGTTCGTGGCGGCCGGACGGGCGGGCCGAATGGCGCGAGCCCCGAACTGGCCGAGCTTGCCGACACCGTGCTGCAACCCGGATTCGTGGGCGTGGAGGCGCCCGACTGGCTGCGGAGGCGGCTCGCCGGGGGGCTCGGCGGGGTCGCGCTCTACTCCCGGAACCTCGTGGACGGCGAGCAGGTCAGAACGCTGACCGCCGCCCTGCGCGCGGAGAACCCCGACGTGGTGATCGCCACCGACGAGGAGGCGGGCGACGTCACCCGGCTGGAGGCGCTCACCGGCAGCTCGCGCCCCGGCAACCTCGCACTCGGCGCGGTGGACGACCCCGAGCTGACCGAGCTGATCGCCCGAGAGGTCGGGCTGGACATGGCCGCCGCGGGCATCAACCTCAACTACGCCCCCGTGGTCGACGTCAACTCCGACCTGGACAACCCCGTCGTCGGCACCCGCGCGTTCGGCACCGACCCCTGGCTGGTCGCCCGGCACGCCCGCGCCTGGGTCACCGGCCTCCAGTCCGCCGGGGTGGCCGGCTGTGCCAAGCACTTCCCCGGCCACGGCGCCACCGCCGTCGACTCGCACGACGACCTGCCGACCGTCGCCTACTCGGCCGAGGAACTCGCGGCCACCACGCTCCCGCCCTACCGGGCCGTCATCGAGGCCGGGGTACGGGCCGTGATGACCGGCCACCTGCTCGTCCCCGCCTACGACCCCGACTCTCCCGCCACCATGAGCGGCCGCATCCTGGTCGGGCTGCTCAGGGAGGAACTCGGCTTCGACGGGCTGATCGTGACGGACGGCGTGGAGATGCCCTCGGTCGCCGGGCGGTACGGCGTGACCGGGGCGGCGGTCCGCGCCCTCGCCGCCGGGGCCGACGCGATCTGCGTGGGCGGCGAGCGCAAGGGGCCCGGAGTGGTCGGTTTCATCCGCAACGCCATCATGGCCGCGGTGGCCGACGGCACCCTTCCCGAGGAACGCCTGGCCGAGGCCGCCTCCCGGGTCCGCCGCCTGGCCGCCTGGTCCGCCGCGCGGCGCCGGACGGCCGGGGCGGCGGCCCCGGGAGGCGGACCCGCCGGTCTCGCCGCGGCCAGGCGGGCCCTGCGGGTCCGCGGCGACGGGCTCCCGCTGCCCTCGGCGCCGCAGGTGATCGAGCTCGTCTCCGAGACGAACATCGCCGTCGACCGTGCCACCCCGTGGGGCGTCGCCTCGCCGCTGGCCGCGCTGCTGCCGGGCACGACGGCTCTCCGGCTCGGTGCCGAGGACGCGCTCCCGCCGCCCGCCGCCGGGCGCCCACTGGTGATCGTGGTCCGCGACGCCCACCGGCACGCCTGGGTCGCGGACCGCCTGGGCGCCCTGCTGTCACGCCGCCCCGACGCGATCGTGGTGGAGATGGGTCTGCCCGGTCCGGCCACCCCCGGTGCCACGCACATCACCACCCACGGCGCGACCGCCGCCTCGGGCCGGGCCGCCGCCGAACTCCTGGCGGGCCACCACCGGCCGCGGAACTAGAGCGTGTTTTGTGGATCTTTCCGCCTACCGCGGTCGCCCGGACGGATGCCCCGCGGCGTTGTCGTCGTCGCCCGTGACTCCGTCATGAGTTCCCTCTCCGCCGTGCGGGGCATCCGTCCGGCCGTTCCGCAGCGCAGGCGAAGATCCACAAAACACGCCTCAGGAGGCGAAGATCTCCTCCCGGGCCTGCTCCAGAGCCGCTATGACGGCCCCGCGCAGCACCGGGTTGCCGGTCACCTCGCTGGCCACCACCTGCGGCCGGACCGGGCAGCTCCTGGCCACCGCCTCCTCGATCCTGAAGGTGAGCGCGTCACCTCCGGCCGTACTGACCTCGCCGGCGAGCACCACGAGCCCGGGGTCGAGCACGACGCACACCGACGCCACGCCCAGCGCCAGCCGCCCGGCGATGTCGTTGATCAGAGGCTCTCCCCGCTCCCCCGCCGCGACCGCCGCCGCGACACACTCGGCGGCGCTCTCCCCCTCGAAGCCGTACGTCGCGGCGAGTTCGGCGACCGCCTCGGCGCTGACCAGGGACTGCAGGCCACCGGCGAGCGACGGCAGCCTGCCGGGCACGGCCCGCACGTCCTCGGCCAGCGGCACGCCGGGCACCGGCAGGTAGCCGATCTCACCCGCGCTGCCGGACCGGCCGCGGTGCAGCCGCCCGCCGAGCACGACACCGAGGCCGATGCCGCGGCCCACCCACAGGAGCACGAAGTCGTCGACCTCGCGGGCGGCGCCCAGGGTGCGCTCGGCGATGGCGACGAGGTTCACGTCGTTCTCTATCCTGACGTCGCGGCGCAGGTCACGGGCGAGCGCCTCGTGGATGCCCTCGTGCCAGCCCGGCAGGTCGAAGGAGAACCGCACGTCGCCGGTGCGGGGGTCGACCACGCCCGGAGTGCCGATGACGACCGCGCGCAGCTTGGAGAGCGCGACCTTGGCGGACCGGCAGGCCTTGACCACCCCGCTGTGCACCAGAGCGACCGGATCCTCATGCCCGTTCGGCGCCACCCGCACTTCGGCGACGATCTCCCCATGGATATCCGCGATGGCGGTCGTGACGAATTCCGGGCCGACATCCAGGCCCGCCACATAGGCCGAGGAGGAAATAATCCCATAAAGCGCGGCATTAGGCCCGCGGCCCCCCGCCTGCTCCCCCGCCACCTCCACCAGGCCGCGCCCTTCCAGACGGGCGAGCGTCTGGGACGCCGTCACCTTGGAAAGACCCGTGAGCTCCCCTATCTGCCCCCGTGTCAGCGGCCCGGAGGCGAGCAACAGCTCCAGGGCGGCCCTGTCGTTGATCTCCCTCAATAGCCTGGGCACGCCAGGACGTCGCTCCATACGCATGGTCTCTTGTTCGCCGCTTCCCCGTCGCAATTACATTCAAGCAAGAATAACGGTTCTATTCATTAATAAGACTTCCTGATAGTTTAGCCCGGCGGAGACCCGGCGGAGGTGCACGAGGGTCCCCCGCCACGCCGCGGCCCCGCCTACCGCCCCGTCCTCCAGGATGGGCCCCTCCGGTTCTCGCGTGCCGCCCGCACACCGTCGCCCAGGAGTCGGCGAGCCACCGCGAATCCAGAAAATCAAGGGCTTGCGACGTCGACACGGCGCGTGGAACACTCCCGGAAATGGTAAAGATTCTTTTCAGTAAGCTCCTGGCCGACCGGTGACGAGGCAGGTCTCGACATGGATACCGTCATGAGGATCGCGGCCGACTACACGGGGCCACAGGCCCGGCAGGGGCCCGTGACCATGGGCCAGGCCAACATGGCGCGTTGCGTGCTCCGCGACCCGCCGCTGCACATGAACTTCCGCGTCACCAGGCGCCTCCCCGGGAGAAGGTCCCTGCCCGCCGTCGCCGAGGCTATCGGGCGGCTGCTCTCCCGGCACGAGGGACTGCGGGCCACCATCCACTCCGGCGTCCAGGTCGTGGCCGGTTCCGGCTCGCTGCCCGTCGGGGTGCACAGTGCCGGGACCGGCCTTGCGGACGAGGTCGCCGAGGATGTGGGCCTGCGGATGCAGGGCACCCGGTTCGATCTGGAGGGCGAGCTTCCGATCCGGGTCGCCGTGATCACCGAGGGCGAGGAGCCTCGCCTGGTGGTGTTCGTGCTGCCTCACACCTCGGTCGACGCCATCGGCCTGGCCACCCTCATGAGGGAGTGGGAACGCCTGATCCGGGGAATCGCCGTACCGGCGCCGTACCCGATGCAACCGCTGGACCTCGCGGCCGCCGAGAGCACCCCCGCGGCCCTGCGCCGGACCGAGGCTGCGCTGCGGTACTGGGAGAGCGGCCTGCGGCGGGCACCGCAGTCGATGTTCACGGTCGACGAGAACGCCGACGCCGACGCGATCCGCCCCCGGTTGCGGGTCCGCTCGGCGCCGGCGGCCAAGGCGCTGGGAGCCATCGCGAGCCGCACGGGGGCCAGCCGCTCGGCGATCACACTCGCCGCGCTGGGCGTCCTGATCGGCCTGTGGAACACGCAGCGAACCTGCGTGATCGCGTCGCTGGCGAGCAACCGGGTACGGCCCGAGCTGCGCGACTACGTCGGGCCGCTGGCTCAGGACGCGCTGATCACCGCGGAGCTGGACGCCCCCACCTTCGACGAGGCCGTCCGCCGCTTCCGCGGCGCCTCCCTCTCCGCGTACCAGCACAGCCGTTTCGACTCCACAGCGCTCTGGGAGGTGATCGAGGCGGTCAACGCCGAGCGGGGTGTGGACTTCGCCCGTGACTGCGTCTTCAACGACATGAGCGGTGTCACCGTCTCCGAGCCGGAACCGGCGCCCGCCGCCGAGGTCGAGTGCGACTGGCTGCCGGAGGCCTCGCTTCCCGCACACCTCGCGCTCTGGGCCAACCGGCTGGAGGAGGTGGTGGATCTGACGCTCTGGACCGATCCGCGAGTGATGAGCCGGGAGCAGGCGGAGGGCTTCGGGACCGGGCTCGCCCGGCTCCTGATCGCGGCCGGAGACGGGGATGTTCAAACTTGCGACATTACTAATATATCGGGAATTTCGCCTATCGAGCGTGATGCGGACTGGATCTACACCGACTCCTGCTGGGTGAGCCTCCGCGCGGTGGAGCGGCTCGTCGGTGAGGCGGTCCAGGGAAGGCCCCATCTCGTGGCACGCACTCCGGACGGGCTTCTGACCTGCCACGTCACCTCAGGAACCGCCGAGGAGATCCACGCGGCCTGCCTCGCCCTGCTGCCGGGCCGCACCTCCGCGATGGCCCCCCACCGCTACGTCGTGCACGCGCCGGGACCCACCGGCGCGTCGCCGTACGGCCCCGTCCTCACCGAGGGCGACGGACGCCGTTCGACGTCTCAGCGGACCTCGCGCGTAAGTAACCAATAGCAGGCGGGATAATCGGTTACATGCGCCTATCCGCTCGTGTCGACTATGCCCTCCGTGCCGCCGCCGAACTCGCCGCCGCAGGTGATGGCCCCACCACGGTAGGGGAGCTGGCCAAAGAGCAGGACATGCCTCCCAAGTATCTTGAGAACATCCTGCTCCAAATGCGCCGCGCCGGGCTGGTCCGCGGCCAGCGTGGCCCCGAGGGGGGCTACGTGCTGGCCCGCCCGCCCGCCGAGATCAGCCTGGCCGATGTGATCCGTGCCGTTGACGGCCCACTTGCCAACGTCAGAGGGGAGCGGCCCGAGCACGTCGGCTACCGGGGTCCCGCCGAGTCGCTGCAGCAGGTCTGGATCGCGCTGCGCGCCAGTGAGCGGGCGATCCTGGAAGAGGTCACGCTTGAGAACGTGGCCACCGGGGCCCTTCCCGAGCGGGTTCGCAGCCTGTCCGCCGACCCCGCGGCCTGGGACTGACCGTGCCGCCCGCGACGTCCCCCGTGATCGTGCCGGTACCGCCCACCCGCGGCCGGCACGTGTCTCCCGGTGGGTGCCATGCCCGAGGGTGACGTCGTCCACCAGGCCGCACTGCGGCTCTGCCGGGCACTCGACGGGCGGACGCTGACCCGCTCGGACTTCCGTGTGCCGCGCCACTCCACGGCCGATCTCACCGGGCGTGCGGTGCTGGAGACCGTCTCACGCGGCAAACACCTGCTCACCCGCGTCGAAGGGGGCCTGACCGTCCACACCCATCTGAGGATGGACGGGAGCTGGCAGATCTCGCCCTCGGGGCGGGGACTGCCCCGGGGCGACGTCGTCCGCCTGGTGCTGGCCAACGCGGAGCGGCAGGCGGTGGGGGTCCGGCTGGGCATGGTCGACCTGGTCCGAGCCGAGGAGGAGGGGCGACTCGTCGGGCATCTCGGACCCGACCTGCTCGGAGAGGACTGGGACGAGGCCGAAGCCGTACGGCGGCTGGCGCGGCGGCCTGAGACGAGCATCGGGGTCGCGCTGCTCGATCAGCGCAACCTGGCGGGAATCGGCACCATCTATCGCGCCGAGACGCTTTTTCTCGCCGGGGTGTGGCCGTGGCGACCGGTGGGTGCGGTAAAGGATCTGGAGGCGATCGTTTCGCTCGCGCGACGGTTGATGGACGCGAACAAGGAGCGCCCGAGCAGGACCACGACGGGCGACCCCCGTCCGGGACGGGGCACCTGGGTCTACGGCAGGGCCGGGCGGCCTTGCCTGCGCTGCGGGCATCGGATCAGTCGCGGGGAGATGGGTGCACAGCCGCAGGAACGGCTGATCATCTGGTGCCGTCACTGCCAGCCGGAAGAACCGACCGGCTAGGCGGCGACCATGTCGTTGACCTCGGGGAAGACGGAATCGGGCACGGTCTCGGGAATCGGCAGACGCTCCCGCTCGGGGACATCGCCCGCCAGCACCGGAGCGTGCTGGAGTTCGGCCAACGCGAACTGGTCGGAGACCTCACGGAGAACCTGTGAAAGCGGCACGCCCAGGGCACCGCAAATCGACGCGAGCAGCTCTGAAGAGGCCTCCTTCTGCCCACGCTCCACCTCGGACAAGTAGCCAAGAGAAACCCGAGCCAGTGTGGACACCTCACGCAGGGTGCGACTCTGCCGCACCCTCAGCCGCCGCAGCACGTCACCGAGCAGCTGACGCAGCAGGACCATCTGTCGCTCCCTCCCCGGCGCGGATGCCTTCGCGACACTCCGCGCTATCGGTTCGTGCCGCCCGTTCTTCGAACGCGACCCTTGGTACATACTCCTCGCCGTCATCATCGCTTGACCTTTACCTCACTCACAGTTCCACCGTACCTGTATCCACCGACACCGCGGCAGACCATGGGGAGCATGTTCGCTGGGGACGTAACGCGGTAATCACCCGGAATGTTCCCCCACGTTCGCCTCCAGCACACCTCGGAGAAGGTCTACGGCCTCATTCACCGTCGATTCCCGGATCTGCTCACGAGTCCCCGCGAGTTGCAGATCCCGGTGCCATACCCGTCCGTCCGGACCGCTAACGGCGAGATGAACCGTACCGACCGGTTTACCATCCTGTGGTTCGGGACCGGCCACACCGGTGACGGCCAGACCGTAGGTGGAGCCGGCCAGGAGGCGCACCCCGGTCGCCATGGCGGCGGCGATCTGCGGGTGCACGGCGCCCTCGCGGTCGAGCAGGTCCGCGGGGACGTTCAGCAGCCGCTGCTTGAGCTCGCTGGAGTAGGAGATGACCCCTCCCAGGAAGGCCGCGGAGGCTCCCGGCGGCTCTGTGAGGGCCGCTCCGATCAGCCCGGCGGTCAGTGACTCGGCCACCGCCACCGTCTCGCCCCCGCGGACGAGAAGGGAGAGGACCGTGGTCGTCGCGAGCAGGCGGTGGCTCATACGGCCCGCGCCCGCTTCGCGACCTGCCTGAGCTTGATCGCCCGGATCACGTAGTCAAGGCCGGTGCCGACGGTGACGACGGCCGCCGCTCCCATGACGACCCAGCGGATCGGGCCGGGCACATCCGGCCAGATGTAGGAGACGATCGCAGCGATCTGCAGGACGGTCTTCACCTTCCCACCGTAACTGGCCGGGATGACGCCGTGCCGGATGACCGCGAACCTCAGCGCGGTGACGCCCAGCTCCCTGCCCAGGATCACGATGGTGACCCACCAGGGCAGTTCCCCCAGCACCGACAGGCTGATCAGCGCGGCACCGATGAGGGCCTTGTCGGCGATCGGATCGGCGATCTTCCCGAAATCGGTGATCAGGCCGTAGCGGCGGGCCAGCTCGCCGTCGAGCAGGTCGGTGAGCGAGGCCACCATGAAGACCACCAGCGCGGCCACCCTCCAGCCGGATCCCGGCAGGAAGAGGCAGGCCGCGAAGAACGGAACCATCGCCAGTCGTATCACCGTCACGACATTGGCGATGTTCCAGGCGCTCACCTTGGGGCGCGCGGGTGTCGCTGTCGAGTCGGTGCCGGTCTCTGGCGTGTTGGTCATACGCTCTCCCGGCCCGGTGGCGCGTTCATGGGGCCGCCTTGATGCGGGCGATCAGGTCGACCCCCTCCGAGTCGACCACGACGGCCCGGACGATCTGGCCGGGGACCAGTCCGATGCCCTGGACCGTCACCGAGCCGTCGACCTCGGGCCCCTGGTGGGCGGCGCGACCCTCGTAGCCGCCGTCGCCCAGGTCCTCCTCGATCAGGACGTCGACCTCGGTGCCGATCCGTTCCTCGGCCCGCTGGGCCATGAGCTCCTCGGCCAGCTCGGTGAGCGCGGACACCCGGGCGTCGACGATCTCCTGGTCAAGCTTGCCCGGGAGCGAGGCCGCCTCGGTGCCCTCCTCGTCGGAGTAACCGAAGATGCCGATCACGTCGAGCCTGGCCTGCTCCAGGAAGCCCACCAGCTCACCGAACTCCTCCTCGGTCTCGCCGGGGAAGCCCACGATGAAGTTGGAGCGCACGCCCGCCTCGGGGGCGTGGGCGCGGATCGACTCCAGGAGGTCGAGGAAGCGCGCGGGGTCACCGAAGCGGCGCATCCGGCGGAGCACGGGACCACTGGCGTGCTGGAAGGACAGGTCGAAGTAGGGGGCCACCCCCTCCGTCGAGGAGATGATCTCCAGCAGCCCCGGGCGGAGCTCGGCGGGCTGCAGGTAGCTGACGCGCACCCGTTTGATGCCCTCGGTCGCGGCGAGCGAGGGCAGCAGCTTCTCCAGCGCCCGCAGGTCGCCCAGGTCCTTGCCGTAGGAGGTGGAGTTCTCGCTGACCAGCACCAGCTCCTTGACGCCCTGCTCGGCCAGCCAGGCGGCCTCACCGAGGAGTTCCTCGGAGCGGCGCGAGACGTACGCCCCGCGGAAGGCGGGGATGGCACAGAACGTGCAGCGCCGGTCGCAGCCGGAGGCCAGCTTCAGCGAGGCCACCGGCCCTTCGCCCAGGCGCTTGCGGAGCGGCCGGGGACCGCTGGCGGGTGCCAGGCCCTCGGGCAGCTCGCCATGGCCGGGAATGGCGGTCTTGGGGGCGGCGGCACGCTCCACCGGCGAGATGGGCAGCAGGGTCCTGCGGTCACGGGGGCTGTGCGGGACGAGCGGCCTGCCCGCCAGCACGTCGTCGAGGCGGGTGCCGATCTCGGTGTAGTCGTCGAAGGAGATGACCGCCGCGGCCTCGGGCAGCGCCTCGGCGAGCTGGTCACCGTACCGCTCCGCCATGCAACCCGCGGCGACCACCTTGGCCCCGGAGTCGGCCGCGGCGAGCAGCGTGTCGATGGAGTCCTTTTTCGCTGAGTCGATGAAGCCACACGTGTTGACGACGACGACGTCGGGATCGTCGTCGCCCAGCTGCCAGCCGGCAGCCTCAAGACGAGCGGCGAGCTCTTCGGAGTCGACCTCGTTGCGTGCGCAACCAAGTGTGATCAGCGATGCGGTTCGGCGGGATGACATGGTGAACACTACGGTATCGGGAGTTGGCCACTACCCGATGCACCTCCCCCACTCCAGCACCGCCGCATCCCCGTCCGCCCCGGACATCCCGCCGTGAAGACGGGAGTCCGGAAGGTGAGGACCACCGTGCCGACCAGGGACGTTCACCCGACCGGGTGATCCACGAGCCTGGCCGGGGCCGTCGCCGCGACCCCGGCAGAACTCCCGGTCGCCGCGTCAGCGCTCCTTGGCGGCGGGGGCGTCGTAGGAGCGGTTGACGATCTGCCCCGGGCTCCCCGGGGCACCCAGGTTCTTGCCGTTCACCTTCAGGGTGAACGCCCCCCCGTCGCCGAAGGTGACCCTCATCCTGTCCTTCGCCTTCCAGGTCGAGGTCTTGCCCTCCTTGAGCGTTCCGGAGAAGAGCCTCTTGCCGCCCGCGTCCTCCACGTCCAGCCAGGAGGTGCGCTCCGCCCTGACCTGGAGGACGACCATGTCCTTGCGCTTCTTCTCGGCCAGGGACGCCGCCCGGCCCGGTGAGCCGGGAGCGCTGCCGGCCGGCGGCGGCAGTGCGGCGGGCACCGGCACGGGATGGCCATCCGCTATGGGCGTGTCGCCCCCGCCCATGGTCCGCACCACTCCGAAGATGACCACGATGCCCAGCGCCACCGCCATGGCCGTCGTCCAGTTGGGCGAGCGGCGCTCACGGATCTTCAGTGGCATGTCGGCCTGGAAGACGCTGGAGGCCCGCACCGGCAGCGGGACACCCCCGTGCTGCTCGTCGTAGCGGTGCACCAGCGTCTCCGGATCGAGCCCGACGACCTTGGCGATGTTTCTTATATGGCCCCGCGCGTAGAAATCACCCCCGCACTGGGAGAAGTCGTTCCTCTCGATCGCCTGGATGAGCACCTCGCGGATGCGTGTCCGCGCGCTCAACTGCCCAACGGTCATCCCCATCGACCGCCTGGCATCCGCCAGATCGCTTCCAATGCCCATGGCGCACGCCCCTCAGCCCCCGACGTTGCGTAGCGATCCCCATTCAATCAGTAACCGGACGGGAGGTGTGCGGCGGGGGGTCCGTTCCCTCCCGGTGTGTCATCCTCCACGCAGGTCGGTCAGCAGGCCGGGGAGCTCGTCGGGCTTGACCATGACCTCCCGGGCCTTCGAACCCTCGCTGGGCCCGACGACGTTCCTGCTCTCCAGCAGGTCCATCAGACGGCCCGCCTTGGCGAAGCCGACCCTTAGCTTGCGCTGGAGCATCGAGGTCGAACCGAACTGGGTGGTCACGATGAGCTCGGCCGCCTGGATCAGCAGGTCGAGGTCGTCGCCGATGTCCTCGTCGATCTCCTTCTTGGAGGTCGTCACGGCGGCCACGTCGTCGCGGTACTCGACAGCCATCTGGGCCTTGCAGTGCCCGACGATCTCGCCGATCTCCTTCTCGGAGACGAACGCGTTCTGCAGCCGCATGGGCTTGCTGGCGCCCATCGGCAGGAAGAGCGAGTCGCCCTGGCCGACGAGCTTCTCCGCGCCCGGCTGGTCCAGGATGACCCGGGAGTCGGCCAGCGAGGAGGTGGCGAAGGCCAGCCGGGAGGGGACATTGGCCTTGATCAGCCCGGTGACCACGTCCACCGAGGGGCGCTGGGTCGCGATGACCAGGTGGATGCCGGCCGCGCGGGCGAGCTGGGTGATGCGGACGATGGAGTCCTCGACGTCGCGCGGGGCGACCATCATCAGGTCGGCGAGCTCGTCGACGATCACCAGCAGGTAGGGGTAGGGCTGGTAGACCCGCTCGCTGCCCGGTGGCGGCACCAGCTTGCCGGTACGCACCGCCTTGTTGAAGTCGTCGACGTGCCGGAAGCCGCTGGCGGCCAGGTCGTCGTAGCGGCGGTCCATCTCTCCGACGACCCATTCCAGGGCCTCGGCGGCCTTCTTGGGATTGGTGATGATCGGCGTGATGAGGTGCGGAATGCCCTCGTAGACGCTGAGCTCGACCCGCTTGGGGTCGACCAGGACCATGCGGACCTCGTCGGGGGTGGCCCGCATCAGGATCGAGGTGATCAGACCGTTGACGCAGACCGACTTTCCGGCGCCGGTGGCACCCGCGATGAGCAGGTGCGGCATCTTGGCGAGGTTGGCCACTATCGTGCGCCCCTCGACGTCCTTGCCCAGCCCGACGATCATCGGGTGGTGGTCCGCCTGGGCCACCGGGGAGCGCAGGATGTCGCCCAGTGAGACGAGGTCCTTGTCGGTGTTGGGGATCTCGACGCCGATCGCCGACTTGCCGGGGATCGGGGACAGGATCCGGACGTCGGCCGACTTGACCGCGTAGGCGATGTTCTTGGTGAGCGCGGTGACCTTCTCGACCTTGACCGCCGGGCCGAGTTCGATCTCGTAGCGCGTCACCGTCGGCCCCCGGGTGAAGCCGATCACCTGGGCGTCGATGGCGAACTGCTCCATCACGCTGGTCAGCGCGTTGACGACCACCGTGTTGGCCTTCGTCTGCGGCTTGGGGGCGGTGCCGGGGCGCAGGAGCTGCGGCTCGGGCAGGGTGTAGGGACCCGCCTGCGGGGACAGGACGAGCTGCTCGACCTTGCGCGGCGCCGGGGTCGGGTCGGGAGGCTCGGGCGCGTCGGCCCTGACCTGCGCGGGTTCGGCCTCGTCCACCAGGCCGGGCACGATCTCCGGGGAGTGGCCTCCGAGCCCTCCCGGCGACTCGGCGACCACGGGCGTGTCGTAGGGCTTGACGTGGTCGCCCAGCTCGGCCCCGCCGGAGTCCGGCTTCTTGCGGGTGGAGGGCCGCTTCCTGGACGCCCGCGGCGCGCTGGGCAGGTCGCGGTTGAAGAGCATGTGCCTGATCTCGGCCAGCCGCTCGGGAACCCGGTGCACCGGGGTGGCGGTGATCACCAGAATGCCGAAGCCCGACAGGATCAGCAGCAGCGGGATGGTGATGAAGGAGGGCAGGATGCTCGCCGGGGGCGCCGAGACGATGAAGCCGATCATGCCTCCGGCGGCCGCCACCTTGTCCATGCCGTCCGAGCCGCCCCCCGAGGGGTACGGCGTGTCGTGAACGACGTGCACGACACCGAGCACACCGATGGTGAGGGCGGACCACCCGATGATCATCCGTCCGGTGTCGGCGTTCTGGTCGGGGTGACGCAGCAGCCGCCAGGCCAGCAGTACTAGCAGGATCGGGACCAGCCAGGTCAGCGATCCGAAGACGGCGCGCATGACCTCGTCGACCACCGTGGAGACCGTGCCGGTGTTCTCCCGCCAGGTCATGGCCGCCAGCACGATCGCCCCGGCGAACACCGCCAGGCCGAGCCCGTCGCGGCGGTGGACGGGGTCGAGTTCGCGCGCGTTCTGCCCCAGGGCCCGCGCGGCGCTGCCGATGCCTCCCGCGAGGAGCATCCAGATGCCCATGAACAGCTTGCCGATCATGGTGAGAACCCAGCTGATCGGGTCGTGCTGCGGCGAGGCCGGCCTGCGGGCCGCACCCGCACCCCTCCCCCGGTTGGCGGACGCCCGCCGAGCGGGGGCCGTACGGGCCTGGGAGGCGCCCGAGCGACCGGGGGAGCCCTTGCCGGGGGGCTTTCCTGAGGAGCCTTTAGACGTACGGGTGGCCATGCTAGGGAGGTTAACGAGACGGATGGTGGATTGCTCGCCGACTCGCCGGAGGGGTGCCCGCCTCGCCCGACCTTTCACAAAATCAGCTGATATCTCGTGAGCAGTTATGACTCGATCCGGGAGGGCATCCGGTGGAGCCCGCGCCCCTCCAGCTTGCCGACGTAGACCGCCTCGTCCCCGCTGTGGTACCCGGACGCGGAGGAGTGGAAGATCAGCAACAGGCTGATCAAGAACCTCGGATTCAACCCGTGCGACCTGAGCAGGCCCGTGGACGGCGGCCGGCGGGCCGTCGTCGTCCGCGAGGGCCGCGCCCTGGCGATCTACATCCATGGGGGCGAGTACCACAGCGAAGTGAGCGACGCCCAGTTCGCCAAGCAGTTGAGGGACGCCAGGAAGACGGCGGTCAAGGTCTGCTCCCTGCCCGGCGTCTGCTGACCCACCTCGACCGGCGGGGAGGGTGGCACTCGCGTCCGTACGACGACCGGTGCGGCCGCCGTACGGAGGTGAGGATCAGACCTCGATGACGACCGGAACGATCATCGGGCGGCGGCGGTAGGTGTCGCTCACCCAACGCCCCACGGTCCTGCGGACCACGCGGCGGACCTGCTGGATGTCCACCACCCCGTCGGCCGCGTTCTCCTGCAGCGCCCGCTCCACCTGCGGCAGGATGTCGTCGAACATGGCCGGGTCGATGCCGGACCCCCTGGCGTGGATCTCCGGGCCTCCGGCGAGCTTGCCGGTGGCGGTGTCCACCACGATGACGATGGAGATGAAGCCCTCCTCGCCCAGGATGCGGCGGTCCTTCAGCGCGAAGTCGGTGACGTCGCCCACCGAGGTGCCGTCCACGTAGACGTAACCGGCGGGAACCGCGCCCACGATCTTGGCCCGGCCGTCGACCAGGTCCACCACGACGCCGTCCTCGGCGATCACGATGTGGTCGTCCGGCACCCCGGTCAGCGCGGCGAGCTTGGCGTGCGCCCGCAGGTGGCGCCACTCGCCGTGCACCGGCATGAAGTTGGACGGTCGCGTCAGGTTGAGCACGTACAGCAGCTCGCCCGCGGCGGCGTGCCCTGAGACGTGCACCTTCGCGTTGCCCTTGTGCACCACGCGGGCGCCCCAGCGGGACAGGCCGTTGATCACGTTGTTGACCGCGGTCTCGTTACCCGGCACCAGCGAGGAGGCCAGGAGAACCGTGTCGCCCTCGGCGATCCGGATCGGGTGATCGCGGTTGGCCATCCGCGACAGCGCCGCCATCGGCTCGCCCTGGGACCCGGTGCAGATCAGCACCACGTCCTCCGGCGGCCAGCCCTCGATCTCCTTGGAGTCGACGATCAGCCCCGGCGAGACCCTCAGATAGCCCAGGTCGCGGGCGACGCCCATGTTGCGCACCATCGAGCGACCGACCAGCGCGACCTTGCGACCGTGCTTCTCAGCCGCGTCGATGACCTGCTGGACGCGGTGGATGTGGGAGGCGAAGCTCGCCACGATCACGCGCTTGCCCGCCGTGCGGACGACCTCGTCGATGACCGGCGCGATCTCCCGCTCACTGGTGACGAAGCCCGGCACCTCGGCGTTGGTCGAGTCGGACATCAGCAGGTCGACGCCCTCCGCGCCGAGCCTGGCGAACCCGCCCAGGTCGGTCAGCCGCCCGTCACTGGGCAACTGGTCCATCCTGAAGTCACCGGTGTGCAGGACGATGCCCGCGGGTGTCCTGATCGCGACGGCCAGCGCGTCCGGGATGGAGTGGTTGACGGCGAGGAACTCGCACTCGAACGGCCCGAACCGGTGCCGCTCTCCCTCCACGACCTCGCGCTTGACCGGCTGGATGCGGTGCTCGGTGAGCTTGGCCTCGATCAGCGCCAGCGTCAGCTTGGACCCCACGACCGGGATGTCGCGACGCTCGCGCAGCAGGTACGGCACGGCACCGATGTGGTCCTCGTGCGCGTGGGTCAGGATCACGGCCTCGACGTCGTCCAGGCGGCCCCGGATGTACTCGAAGTCGGGCAGGATCAGGTCGATGCCGGGCTGGTCGGGCTCGGGGAACAGCACCCCGCAGTCGACGATCAGCAGACGGCCCTCGTACTCGAACACGGCCATGTTGCGGCCGATCTCACCGAGGCCGCCCAGTGCGACGATGCGCAGGGCGCCTTCGGGCAGCGTTGGCGGCGGCCCGAGTTCGGGGTGGGGGTGACTCATCAGGCCACACCTCTCTCAGCGGTCTCACATGCGGCAAAGGCCCCCGTGGGCAGCAGGACTACTCCCTCGCCGAGCACCCCGTCCCCTAGCGGACCAGTGTGTCTTCTTTCTCGCAAACTCTCGTTCCTCCCGGATGCGGCCGATGAGGGCCGCGGTCGTCGC
The DNA here is from genome assembly GCF_040607515.1 of Streptosporangium sp. NPDC005286. Lineage (NCBI taxonomy): Bacteria > Bacillati > Actinomycetota > Actinomycetes > Streptosporangiales > Streptosporangiaceae > Streptosporangium > Streptosporangium sp. NPDC005286. The sequence goes on from NZ_JBEXGU010000102.1 coordinate 16,544, forward strand.
TCTCATGTCACAACTTCGTCGGGCAGCTTCACACCGCCCGTGATCAAGTCTTCGCGCAGCCTGGCGAGCTGCTCGGCGGTTGCCTCCACCAGAGGCGACCGCATCGGTCCCGCGGGCTGCCCCACCAGGTTCAACGCCGCCTTCGCCATGATCGCGCCACCGGCCTGCATCATGATCCCGGAGACCACGGGGAGCAGCCGGCGGTGGATGGCGAGCGCACCCGCCGCGTCCCCGGAGCGGTACGCCTCGATCATCGCGGCGATCTCCGCGCCCGCGACGTGGCCGATCACGCTGACACACCCCACGGCCCCCACCGACAGCCACGGCAGGTTGAGCGTGTCGTCACCCGAGTAGTAGGCGAGGCCGGTGGACGCGATGACCTGCGACCCCTCGAACAGGTCGGCCTTGGCGTCCTTCACCGCGACGATCCGCTCGTGCCCGGCGAGCCGCGTCAGCGTCTCCCTCTGGATCGGCACACCGCTGCGACCTGGGATGTCGTAGAGCATGGCCGGCAGGGCCGTGGCGTCTGCCACTGTACAGAAGTGACGGTAGATCCCCTCCTGGGGGGGCTTGCTGTAGTACGGCGTCACCAGCAGGAGACCGTGGGCCCCGGCGCGCTCGGCGGCTCGGGCCACCTCGACACTGTGGTGCGTGTCGTTGGTGCCGGCTCCGGCGACGACCGTGGCGCGGTCACCGACCGCCTCGACGACGGCGCGCAGCAGGCGCTCCTTCTCCTCGTCCGTGGTCGTCGGGGACTCTCCCGTGGTGCCGCTCACGACGAGGCCGTCGTTGCGCTGCTCATCCACCAAATAGGTGGCCAGACGACGCGCTGTCTCGTAGTCGACCGCTCCGTCACTCGTGAACGGCGTGACCATGGCGGTCAGCATGCGGCCGAAGGGGGCGTCGTAGGTTCCAGTTGGCGCTGCCATAGACCGAACGCTACCTGGATCCGCTGAAACGGTGGACCCCGCCACCCCGCCTAACCTCCGTCCACCGATGGGCCCAAGAGTGAACATCCCCCCGAGGTGCCCGCTGCACACCGTACACGCGGATATACGACACCGTGGCGAGGGACTCCGATCCGCACTCGTCACGGGACTCCGGGCCCGCCACGCGACCGGAACCGTCCACATCGATCCGGGCAGAAGCGAGATGACCTGGGGTGATCAGGGGCCGGGAGCGACATTCAGGGCTTAGCGCCCGCTTACATGGTTAACGATACTTTTGTCCACTTCGGTGGCGACAGGGAATTCCTTGAAGAAAAAAGAGGCCGCCGATATGTGCTCGGGGGTACACACATCGACGACCTCTACCGTTGAATCGGCGCTCCTTACGCGGGTGTTACACGGTCTCTGAGATATTTTTGGGCACTTCTGGGAGCGGCACGCAAAGTTGGAGTTCCAAATCTCCACCATCACCCTGCGTTGCGCATCGAATACGACAGGATGGGACAACGCCCCAGAACCCAGGGATGGACACGTGGCAAGCTCCGATCCTGTCTACCTGCGCGTCGTCGCCGACATCCGGCGCCAGATCGTCGACGGCTCCCTTCCCCCCGGCTCCCCGATCCCCTCTCGCGCCCAGCTGACCAGGAAGTACGGCGTGGGCGAGACCGCCGCCAGGCACGCGCTGCGCGTGCTCACCGCCGAAGGCCTGATCGTCGGCCGCGTCGGCTCGGGCCACTACGTGCGGGAACAGCCGGCGCTGCTCCCGCTGCACCGCTGGCGCTTCCACGACCACCACGCCCCCTTCGCGGCCGACATCCAGTCACAGGGCACCCGGGCCACCTGGGACTGGCGGGCCGAACCCGCCGACGCCACCCCCGACATCGCCCACCGCCTCCGGCTGGACGAATCCGCCCCGCTGACCCGCACCCGCTACCTCTTCCGCGGCGACGGCAAGCCGATCCAGCTGGCCACCTCCTACGAGCCCGCCGAGTTCAGCGAGCCCGTCACCGAGGAGAACCCGCGCAGCCTGATCGCCCGCCTGTCCGCCTTCGGCGTCAAGATCACCGAGGTCGTCGAGCAGATCCACACCCGCGTCCCGCAGCCCGCGGAGAGCGACGCCCTCGCCCTGCCCGCGGGCGTCAACGTCCTGCACGTCGAGCGCACCCACTGGGCCGGAGACCGCCCGGTGGAGACCAGTGACATCATCATTCCCGGCGATCGCTTCCGCCTGGTCTACTCCCACCCCCTGCACCCCTGAGAGACCTCGGCCACCGCCCTGCCCGCGCCTTTCACCCGGACGGACGAGAGGTCAGGGGTGCGGACGGGAACGCAGCACCTCCAGGGCGCGGTCCGCGTGGGCCTCCATGTGGGTCTCACTGTGGATCACTTCCAGGAGGCGGTGGTCCGCGTCGACGACGAAGGTCATCCGGCGGGTGAGGAAGGGCCCCACCGCGACGGTACGGCGGGCGCCGAGGCGCCGGGCGACCGCGCCGTCCGGGTCGGACAGCAGCGGAAAGCCCAGTTGGTTGGCCTGGGCGAACCTCGCCTGCCGGTCGACCCCGTCACGGCTGATTCCGATCCTGGTCGCCCCCACGGCGGCGAAGTCCGCCGCCAGGTCGCGGAAGTGACAGCTCTCGGCCGTGCATCCCGACGTCATGGCCGCCGGATAGAAGAAGAGCACCACCGGCCCCTTGGCCAGAAACTCACTGAGCCGCCTTCGCGTGCCCGTCTCGTCGAGAAGCTCGAAGTCCTCGACCATGTCTCCCACCGCGAGGTTCATGCCCACGGGTTGTCTCCCTACGCCGTCGGAGGGCCTCCGCTCGCACCGCCGGGATCCTCGTACCCGGCCAGAGCGGAAGCCGATGTTCCGCCCCCATTCTCCGGCGAATCACCGACGGCACAACAGGGCCCGCCCACCTCGGTTCTCAGGAGCGGGATCGCTGTGTCAGGGCCACGCACGCGAGGACCACCAGTGCCGCCGCGATCGTGACCGGCCCGACCGACTCGTCGAGCAGCAGCCAGGCCCAGAGCATCGTCAGCAGCGGCTGGGCGAGCTGGGTCTGCCCGGCGCGGGCGATGCCGCCCATGGCCAGGCCCGCGTACCAGGGGATGAAGCCGAGGAACATCGAGACCAGCCCGGCGTACGCGAACCCGGCCAGTGAGGCGGCGTCCGGCCGCATGTCGGTGGTCAGCGCCAGCGTCACCGTGATCGGCACGGTCAGCGGGGCGGCGACGACGAGGGCGTGGGAGATCACCCGCCAGCCGGGGGTCTCGCGGGACAGGCGCCCACCCTCGGTGTAGGCGACGGCGGCCGACAGCAGGGCGCCGACGAGCAGCAGGTCGGCCCCGGTGATGTGGCCGCCGCCGACGCTGAGGGTGAAGGCCGTGATCGCCACAGCCCCGAGACCGCAGGACACCCAGAACAACGCTCTGGGCCGCTCCCCGGCCCGCAGCACCGCACAGGCGGCGGTGGCCGCCGGCAACAGCCCGATCACCACGGCGGCGTGCGAGGTGGAGGCGCCGGCGTCGAGTGCCAGACCGCTGAAGAGAGGGAAGCCGAACACCACGCCCGCCACGATCACGAGGTACGGCCGGAGCTGCGACCTGGGCGGCAGCAGCGGCGCTCGGGCCACGAGCAGGAAGGCGACCGCCGCGACGGCGGCGATGGCGGCACGTCCGATCGCGACCAGGTAGGGGTCGAAGCCCCTCATCGCGAAGACCGCCGAGGGGAACGATCCCGAGAACGACAGCACCCCGAGCCCGGCCAGCAGGGTCCCCCGCCGCGCCCTCGCCGTCTTTTCCCGCTCGCCCGGCGGCGCGCCACCGGATGGCGCCACTCCGGCCGGTCGACGGCCGGCGCCTTTACGGCCCTGGCGCGCTTCTCCCTGCACTACCGCGCCGGGCACCGTCACGACCGTCACATCGGAGGACACGAGTCCCGCGACCGCGGATTCGCCCGGAGTGTCGCCGACCGCTACTCGATTTGGCACGATAGCGCTACTCTTATCTCTCATGAATGACGATAGCAGTATCGTCCGATTGGCCGCCATACTGCGCGACGAGATCGGGCGGCTCCGCCCCGGCGACAGGCTACCGTCGAGCCGTGAGCTGGTCCGATTACACAACGTGAGCCCTGTGACCGTGTCGCGCGCGATCGGCAGGCTCGCCGCCGAAGGACGGGTGATCACGAAACCCGGCAGCGGCGCCTACGTGGCCCCGGCGATCACGCACGGTGGTGACGACACCGACATGTCCTGGCAGACGGTGGCGCTCGGCGACCGAACAGTGGACGACAGCGGGGTCAGCGGCCTGCTCGCCTCCCCGCCGGAAGGAGTCATCCCGCTCACCGGCGGCTATCTCAACACGGCCCTGCGCCCCTCCGGCGCCCTGTCGGCCGCCGCCTCCCGCGCGCTGCGGCGGCCCGACGTCTGGGCGATGCCACCCCTGGCCGGAGTGTCCGAGCTGCGCAGGTGGTTCGCCCAGGAGCTGAGTGGCGACATCGCCCCGTCGGACATCCTCGTCGTCAGCGGCGGGCAGGCGGCGCTCGTTCACACCTTCCGCGCCCTCGCCGCCCCGGGCACGCCCCTGCTCGTCGAGACACCCACCTACCCGGGCGCGCTGGCCGCGGCACGGGCCGCCGGGCTCCGCGCGACGGCTGTTCCCATGGACCGCGACGGGGTCAAACCCGAGCTCCTGGCGGAGGCGTTCGCCATCACCGGGGCGCGGGTCTTCTTCTGCCAGCCGACCCTGCACAACCCCACCGGCGCGATCCTGCCCCTCGAACGGCGCGAGCAGGTGCTGGCGATCGCCCGCGCCGCCGGGGCCTTCGTGATCGAGGACGACTACGCGCGCTACCTGACCTCGGCCCCGCCGCCGCCGCCCATGGTCACCCTGGACGCCCACGGCACGGTCGTGCACATCAACTCCCTGACCAAGGCCCTGTCACCCAGCGTGCGGGTCGCCGGGGTCGTCGCCAGGGGCCCCGCCGCACGACGAGTACGGGCGAACCAGCTCGTGGAGTCGTTCTTCGTGGCCAGGCCGCTCCAGGAGACGGCACTGGAGTTCGTCAGCTCACCCTCCTGGCGACGCCACCTGACCGCGCTGAACACCGAGCTGACGCTTCGCAGGAACACCCTCGCCACCGCCCTGACCACCCACATCCCCACCGCCGAGATCCACCTCGTCCCCCGCGGCGGCCTGCACATGTGGGTACGGCTGCCCGACGACCAAGACGAGGACGCCGTGGTGGAGGCGGCCAAGAGGGCGGGCGCCCTGGTGAGCCCCGGGCGCATCTACTACCCGGCCGAGCCTCCCGGCCCCCGCATCAGGGTGACCCACTCGGCGGCCGTCCACCCGGCCGAACTGGTCGAGGGCGTCCGCAGACTGGCCACCGCCCTGGCCGCCTCCTGACCTCTCGCCCCGGTGGGAGAGGCAGGGAATCACAACCCCCTAACGGCGTACAGTGGTTGCGAAGAGGTGAGTGAAGACATGGACAATCCCGCCGACCTGGTGATCGACTTCGTCAACACCTACGACGTCGAGAGCGACACCGACTCGATCCCCACCCCCGCGGCGCTGGCCGCCTGGCTCGGCGGGCGGGGCCTGATCCGGCCGGGAGAGGTGGCCGGCGAGACGGATCTGGCGACGGCCGTCGGCCTTCGCGAGGGTCTCCGCGCGGCGCTCCGGCACGACCATGACCGTCCCGGCGGTGCGGACGGCCACGGGGCCGGGCTACCGCGGGCGTTCGCCGCTCTTCCGCTCAGGGTCACCCTGACCGCCGACGGGCCGGTGCTCGAACCGGTCGTGACGGGAGTGCCCGGCGGGCTGGCCGAGATCGCCGCCGCCGTGATGGGCACCCACGCGGGCGGGATGTGGTCGCGCCTGAAGGTCTGCGCCGAGAGCACCTGCCAGTGGGCGTTCGTCGACTCCTCCAAGAACCGTTCACGCTCGTGGTGCTCCATGAGGGTCTGCGGCAACCGCACAAAGACAAGGGCATATCGGGCCCGTCGGCAGACGGAGCCGGGTTCACGTCATCTCTGAGTCGGATTCCCCGATACGGTGTAAGAGCCTGACTCACGGATCCACCCGCCTGATGCCCGCTCGCGTGGCACGAGATCCGCGAGACAGCGCGTTCCGAGGCGACGGCAGACGGCAGAGAAGGAGCGGGCCGAGATGGCAGACGTAGGCGTGCGGGCGGCTCGGCACGAGGATGTCGCCGCGGTGACGAGCACCCAGATCCGCGCCTGGAAGTACGGCTACCGGGATTTCCTTCCCGAAGGACCGCTGGAGCAGATGACCGGCCCGGCGGCCGAGAACATGTGGCGGCAGCAGTGGGACGACGCGATCACCTCGCCGCCCAGCTCCCGGCACCGCGTGCTGGTGGCCGTGGAGCAGGTGGTCCTCGACACCGACGCCTTCCCCGCGCTCGGCCCCGGCGGCATCGAGGCCATGGCGGCGATGCAGGGCGCCGAGAAGGTCGCGGGCCTGGCCTCGCACGCCCCGGCAGAGGACCCCGACCTCGACCCGACCACCGCCGGCGAGATGCTCACCTTCCTCATCGACCCCGACCACGTCCGGCGCGGTCACGGCAGCCGGCTGCTCAACGCCACCGTCGACTACCTCCGTGACGACGGCTACCACACCATCGTGACCTGGGTGTTCGCCGACAACTACGCGGTGCTCGGCTTCCTGGAGTCCGCCGGCTGGGGTGCCGACGGAGCCGAACGGGTCATCGACATGGGTCGTACGGTGCGGATGATCCGCCTGGCGACCGACATCAGCTAGAGCCGGAGAGGAACACCGCACCCCCATGGCCACCCCGAGCCAGTGGATCGCCGGAGCACGTCCACGCACCCTTCCCGCCGCCGTCGTCCCCGTCGCCATCGGCACCGGAGTCGCGGTCGGATACGGCGGAGGGGTGTGGTGGCGTGCCCTGCTGGCCCTGTTCGTGGCTCTCGCCCTCCAGGTGGGCGTCAACTACGCCAACGACTACAGCGACGGGGTGCGCGGCACCGACGAGGGCCGGGTCGGCCCGATGCGCCTGGTCGGCTCGGGTACCGCGCCGCCCCGCCAGGTCCTCGCCGCGGCCCTCGGGTGCTTCCTCGCCGCCGCGGTGGCGGGGCTGGGGCTCGTCGTGGCCACCGGGGCGTGGTGGCTGCTGCTGGTCGGCGCCATGGCGATCGCCGCCGCCTGGTTCTACACCGGCGGCTCCAACCCGTACGGCTACCGCGCGCTCGGCGAGATCTCGGTGTTCGTCTTCTTCGGTCTGGTCGCCGTGACGGGCACCACGTACGTCCAGCTCGAATACCTGCCCCCGCTCGCGGTGGCGGCGGCCGTCCCGGCCGGCCTGCTGGCCTGCGCGATGCTCGTGGTCAACAACCTGCGCGACATCGTGACCGACGGCCCGGCGGGCAAGCGCACCATGGCCGTGGTGCTCGGCGATCCCCGCACCCGCGTCCTCTACACCCTCTGCCTGGTGCTGCCCCTGCTGATCGCCCCCGCACTGGCGCCCTGGCAGCCGTTCGCGGCGCTGGCACTGCTCGCCGCCCCGCTCGCCGTCGCCCCGGTGAAGGCGGTCCGGGCGGGCGCCACGGGCCCGGCGCTCATCGCGACGCTCCAGCAGACGGGCCGCTTCCAGCTCGGGTACGGGCTGCTGCTGACCATCGGCCTGGCGCTCTGACCCGCTCGGGGATGCCTTCCCCGCTCCTGCCGGAGAGGCAACGGGCGGCTCAGAGGACGCGGCGCATCACGACGCGGGGAGCGATCTCGATGCCCAGCTCCCGCTCGTGGCGCACCAGCTCCGCCATCTCCGGCCCCCACTCGGCGGGGTCGAGCACGGCGAAGCCGTGCCGGGCGTACCAGGGGGCGTTCCAGGGCACGTCGCGGTAGGTCGTCAGCGTCACGGCGGCCAGACCGGTCGAGACCGCGTGGTCGCAGACGGCCTCCAGCAGGCACCCGCCCGCTCCCCGGCGCCCGTGGTCGGGATGGACGGCGAGCTGGTCGAGGTGGAGCTGCCCGTCGACCAGGCCGACCATGGCGAACCCGATCGGCGGGTCACCCGCGACGAGCACCCGACCGGGGTCCTCGGTCTCCTCGATCATCGTGGTCCCCGGCGGGAAGGTGATCCCGACCTCGGCGAAGATCCCGTCGGCCGCGACCTCCACCGCCACCAGCCCGGCCAGCTCCTCCGGCCGTGCCCAGCGGACCTCGGTCGCAGTCGAAGATCGAGTGCTTGTCATGGAACCGGAGGATACCGCGGCACCGCGCGCAGACCATAAGGGTTGTCCGGTGGGAGATGACGCCTCAGCGGCCGTCGAACCTGCCCGCCTCCTGCCGGAACTCGGTGCCGTGACAGAGCGGTCAGGCAGGCTCGGATCCCGTCATGGTCGCGCGACGAACGCCCCCGGGGCCCCTGGGAGCCTCGGGGGGCCGAGGAGCGGCGCGGCGAGGACGTGTGGTGCGCCGGGCCTCGTCACACCCGTCAGAGGTCGAGAAGGGGCTCCAGGCCGACGGTCAGGCCGGGGAGCTCGCGGACCCGGCGCACGCCCAGGAGCACGCCGGGGGTGAACGACGAGCGGTTCATCGTGTCGTGGCGGATGGTCAGGATCTCGCCGGCGCCGCCCAGGATGACCTCCTGGTGGGCGATGAGCCCGGCCAGCCGTACCGCGTGCACCCGCACCCCGTCGACGTCGGCGCCGCGGGCCCCGTCCAGCTCCGTGCTGGTGGCGTCGGGCATCGGCGCGGAACCCGCCTTGCGCCGGGCCTCGGCGATCAGCTCGGCGGTGTGGCGGGCGGTGCCCGAGGGCGCGTCCGCCTTGTTGGGGTGGTGCAGCTCGACGATCTCGGCGGACTCGAAGTAGCGGGCGGCCTGCTGGGCGAAGTGCATCATGAGCACCGCCGCGATGCCGAAGTTGGGGGCGATCAGCGCGTTGACGCCCGGGTTGGCGTCCAGCCAGCCCCTGACCGTCGCCAGCCGCCCGGCGTCGAAGCCCGTGGTGCCGACCACCGGGTGGACGCCGTGGGAGATGCACCACTTGAGGTTGTCCATGACGACGTCGGGGTGGGTGAAGTCGACCACCACCTCGGCGCGCTCCAGCTCCTCGATCGGGTCGCCCTGGTCGACCGCCGCGACCAGCTCCAGATCGTCCGCCGCCTCGACGGCCTTGCACACTTCGACACCGACGCGCCCTCGGGCGCCGAGAACTCCAACCCTGATCACGGCCCCAAGGCTATACCGTGCGGGCCCGCCGGACTGTCGCGGACCACCGGGTCCGGAGAGCCGCCCCGGAGACGCGGACGGCCCCGGCGCGGGAACGCGCCGGGGCCGCTCGCAGACGGGGTCGTCAGCCGGCCAGCGTCGCGCTGAAGTCCCTGTCCTCGTCGTAGGGGCCGATGACCGCGAGGGACATCGGACGGTTGAGGACGTCCGCGGCGACCGCGGTGATCTCCTCAGGGGTCACCGCGTCGATCCTGCCGAGCAGGTCGTCGACCGAGAGCAGCTCGTCGAAGACCAGCTCGCCCTTGCCGATCCTGGACATCCGGGAGCCGGTGTCCTCCAGGCCGAGCACGAGACCGCCGCGCATCTGACCCTTGCCCCGGACGATCTCCTCCTCGGTGATGCCGTCGGCGATCACGCGGAGCACCTCCTCGCGGCAGATCTTCAGCACGTCGTCGATCTTCGACGGCAGGCAGCCGACGTAGATGCCGAACTGGCCGGTGTCGGCGAGGGCGGAGGTGTAGGAGTAGGCCGAGTAGGCGAGGCCCCTCTTCTCCCTGATCTCCTGGAACAGCCGCGATGACATGCCGCCGCCGAGCGCCGCGTTGAGCACGCCGAGCGCGAAGCGGCGATCGTCGGTGCGGGTCAGCGCGGTCGTACCGAGGACCAGGTTGGCCTGCTCGGTCGGCCGGTGCACCACCCGGGTACCCGAGCGGGCCTCGACACCGGGCCCCGACACGCGCGGGGGAACCGGCGAGGCGTCCCCGCCCAGGGCCCCCGCCCGCTCGTAGGCCGCGGCGACCAGGGCCACGACCCGCTCGTGGTCGATGTTGCCCGCCACCGACACCACGGTGTGGGTGGGCAGGTAGTAGCGCCGGTAGTACTCGGCGATCCGGTCCCGGGTGACCGCGGTGATCGAGTCGACGGTGCCGAGGATCGGCCTGCCGACGGGCGTGTCGCCGTACAGCTCGGCGGAGAACTGCTCGTGCACCACGTCGGAGGGGTCGTCGTCGTGCATGGCGATCTCCTCCAGGATCACGCCACGCTCGGCCTCGACGTCCTCGGGGGTGATGAGCGAGGAGGTCACCACATCGGCGAGCACGTCGATCGCCACCCGCAGGTCCTCGTCGAGGACCCGCGCGTAGTAGCAGGTGTACTCCTTGGCGGTGAAGGCGTTGATCTCGCCGCCGATGCCCTCGATGGCCGCGGAGATCTCCAGCGCGTCCCGCGTGGGGGTCCCCTTGAACAGCAGGTGCTCAAGGAAGTGGGAGGAGCCCATGTGCTGGGGGGACTCGTCTCTCGATCCGATGCCGACCCACATGCCGACCGCGACGGAACGCACGGTCGGCATGGACTCGGTCACCACCCGGAGCCCACCGGGGAGGACGGTGCGCTTCACCACCCCGGAGCCCTCCTTACCGGGGTGCAGAGTGGTGGTGATCACGAGTTGCGGTCTTCCCCTCCGCCACGGTTGCCGCTGCTGCGGGTACGGGTGCGGCGGGGCCGCTCCTCGCGCGGCCGGTCGTCGGCGGGCGCCTCGGCCTGCGGGGCCGCCGAGGTGTCGGAGTCGCCGGCGTCGGCCTTGGCCGCGGCCTCCTTCTCGATGACCTCGACGGGCACCAGGGAGAGCTTGCCGCGCGAGTCGATCTCGGCGATCTCCACCTGGATCTTCTCACCGACGTTCATGACGTCCTCGACGTTCTCGATGCGCTTGCCACCGTGCAGCTTGCGGATCTGGGAGACGTGCAGGAGGCCGTCCTTGCCCGGCATGAGGGAGATGAAGGCGCCGAAGGCGGCGATCTTGACGACCGTGCCCAGGTAGCGCTCGCCGACCTCCGGCATGTGCGGGTTCGCGATGGCGTTGATCGCCGACCTGGCCGCCTCGGCGGACGGGCCGTCGGTGGCGCCGATGTAGATGGTTCCGTCGTCCTCGAGGGTGATCTCGGCGCCGGTGTCGTCCTGGATCTGGTTGATCATCTTGCCCTTCGGGCCGATGACCTCTCCGATCTTGTCCACCGGAATCTTGATCGTGATGATGCGCGGAGCCGTGACGTTCATCTCCGCCGGGGAGTCGATGGCCTCCTGCATCACGTCGATGATGGCCAGGCGGGCGCCCTTGGCCTGCTTCAGCGCGGCCGCCAGCACGGAGGCCGGAATGCCGTCCAGCTTGGTGTCGAGCTGGAGCGCGGTGATGACGTCCTTGGTGCCGGCGACCTTGAAGTCCATGTCGCCCATGGCGTCCTCGGCCCCGAGGATGTCGGTCAGCGTGACGTACTGGTCGCCCTCGTTGATGAGCCCCATCGCGATGCCCGCGACGATGCCCTTGAGCGGGACACCCGCGTCGAGCAGCGCCATCGTCGAGGCGCAGACCGACCCCATGGAGGTCGAGCCGTTGGAACCCAGCGCCTCGGAGACCTGACGGATCGCGTACGGGAACTCCTCGCGCAGCGGCAGGACGGGCAGCAGCGCCCGCTCGGCGAGCGCGCCGTGGCCGATCTCGCGCCGCTTGGGAGAGCCCACGCGGCCGGTCTCGCCGGTGGAGTAGGGCGGGAAGTTGTAGTTGTGCATGTAGCGCTTGGTGCGCTCGGGGTTGAGCGTGTCGATCATCTGCTCCATGCGCAGCATGTTGAGGGTGGTGATGCCCAGGATCTGGGTCTCACCGCGCTCGAACAGGGCCGAACCGTGCACCCGGGGCACGACGTGGACCTCGGCGCTGAGCTGCCTGATGTCCTTGACGCCGCGGCCGTCGATACGGACGCCCTCGGCGATGACGCGCTCGCGCATGAGCTTCTTGGTCAGCGACCTGAAGGCGGCGCTGATCTCCTTCTCGCGGCCCTCGAAGTCGGGTCCGACCTTCTCCAGCGCCAGGGCCTTGACCCTGTCGAGCTCGATCTCGCGCTCCTGCTTGCCCGCGATGGTCAGCGCGGCGGCGAGCTCGCTCCTGATCGCGCCGGTCACGGCCTCCAGGACGTCGTCCTGGTAGTCGAGGAAGAGCGGGTACTCGGCGGTCTCCTTGGCGGCGACCTTCGCGACCTTGGCCTGCGCCTCGCAGAGCACCTTGATGAACGGCTTGGAAGCCTCCAGGCCCTGCGCCACGGTCTCCTCGGTCGGCGCCATGGCCCCCTCGGCGACGAGCTTGAGCGTGTCGCGGGTGGACTCGGCCTCGACCATCATGATCGCGACGTCGCCGTCGTCGAGCACGCGGCCCGCGACCACCATGTCGAAGGTGGCGTTCGCCAGCTCGGAGTTGGTCGGGAAGGCGACCCACTGGCCCTCGATCAGCGCGACGCGGACGCCGCCGATCGGGCCGGAGAACGGCAGCCCCGCCAGCTGGGTGGAGAGGGACGCGGCGTTGATCGCGACGACGTCGTACAGGTGCTCGGGGTGGAGCGCCATGATGGTGGCGACCACCTGGATCTCGTTGCGCAGGCCCTTGACGAACGAGGGGCGCAGCGGCCGGTCGATCAGGCGACAGGTGAGGATGGCGTCCTCGGAGGGACGGCCCTCACGCCGGAAGAACGAACCGGGAATGCGGCCCGCGGCGTACATCCGCTCCTCGACGTCCACCGTGAGGGGGAAGAAGTCGAGGTTCTCCTTGGGATTCTTGGACGCGGTGGTCGCGGAGAGGACCATCGTGTCGTCGTCGAGGTAGACGACGGCGGAACCCGCCGCCTGGCGCGCGAGCCGCCCGGTCTCGAACCGGATGGTACGCGTGCCGAATGAGCCGTTGTCTATAACGGCTTCGCTGCTGTGGACACCCTCCACGGGGGACCTCCTTGTGGGTCGGTCGCCCGCGTCCGGCCAGACGCACGTGTCGCGCCTGGTTCGTCGTGTTGCCGGCTCCCCGTAGGTGCAGCGCCGGTCTTCGATCGAAGCGCCCGGTTCCGTATGGCTTGTGCCAAGATGACCGGGGGCCACTACCGAGGACCGGCCCTCCGACGCCGTGGGGCGCGCTTGCTTGCGGACGCGGGGCACTGTCTCGGCTATTCAGTTTGCTCACTGGAACGGTGTCTTCATGGCGCGACGCGCCGACACCGGACCATATGAGATGAGGGAGCGGCATGCAGGCCGCTCCCTCATGACTCTATCGGCGCAGGCCGAGCCGCTCGATGAGCGAACGGTAGCGCGCGATGTCCTTGCTCTGCAGGTACTTCAGCAGCCGGCGGCGGCGGCCGACGAGCAGCAGCAGACCGCGACGGCTGTGGTGGTCGTGCTTGTGCACCTTCAGGTGCTCGGTGAGCTCGCTGATGCGCTTGCTCAGCAGCGCGATCTGCACCTCGGGCGAACCGGTGTCGGTCTCACCCTTGGCGTAGTCACCGATGATCTGCTTCTTTGCGGCGGTGTCGAGCGACACTTCTCTCCTTGAACCTCTACGGGCACGCGCAATTCCGGCTCCCCGAACGACCGTGCGTGCCTACAGTCGCCGTGGCGAGATCAGCATCGGGATCACGAGAACACCGATTACAGAGCTGACATGCCAGGCTACCATCGGCCTCGCAGCCCCCGCACATCATGCGGGAGCCCCATGGCTCCGGCCCCCGTGAACCGCCCCTCCCAAGGGGCCCGCGGGGACGGTGACGGCCCTTGTGGCGCGAGGGTCGTGCGGGAGAGATCAGCCGGTCAGGCGCCGCACCTCGTCCACGTCCGCGTGGATCTGCTCGATGAGCGCCTCGATCGAGTCGAACCTGGTGTTGCCGCGGAGCCTCGGCCCGAAGTCGACGGCCACGTGCGCGCCGTAGAGGTCGAGGTCGTCACGGTCGAGCGCGTACGCCTCGACGGTGCGGGGCACGCCCTCGAAGGTCGGATTGGTACCCACGGAGATCGCCGCGGGCCAGCGCTCGCCGCCGTACACGGCGGGCAGGTTGCCGGTCTCGACGCCCTGCAGCCAGCCGGCGTAAACGCCGTCGGCGGGGATCGCGGTGAACTCCGGCGACTCCAGGTTGGCCGTCGGGAAACCGAGCTGCCGGCCGCGCTGGTAGCCGCGGACCACCACACCCTCGACCCGGTGCGGGCGGCCGAGCGTCAGCCTGACCGCCTCCATGTCACCGGAGGCGATCTGCTCGCGGATCAGCGTGGAGGAGATCGTCTCACCATCGCTGACCAGCGGGACCGCCTCGGCCACGAAGTCGTACTTCTCGCCGAGGGTGCGCAGCGTCTCCACGTCACCGGAGGCCTTGTGGCCGAAGCGGAAGTTCTCCCCCACCACGACCCCGGCGGCGTGCAGCCGGTCGACGAGCACGGTCTGCACGAACTCGTCGGGGCTCATCCGGGAGAACTCCAGGGTGAACGGCAGGACGCACACCGCGTCGACCCCCAGCCCGGCCAGAAGCTCGGTGCGGTGCCTGGCCGTCGTCAGCCTCGGAGGGTGCGTGCCGGGCCGCACCACCTCCTCCGGATGCGGGTCGAAGGTCACCACCACCGAGGGCACTCCAAGATCCGCGGCCATCGCGACGGCTCTAGCCACCATCTGCTGATGCCCGCGGTGAACGCCGTCGAAGACGCCGATCGTGACGACGGACCTGCCCCAGTCTTCGGGCACGTCGTCCAATCCGTGCCAGCCTCGCACCGCAGCCTCTTCCCCTTGTAGCGGATCGACCCCTAAAGCCTGCCATGCTCTTGGACCTTCTCCCCAATCGGGGAGCCCCTTGGCGTCGACGTGCCCCCTGACGTCGGTCGAAGGCGCACCCACCACGGTACGGCCGTCAGGGGACGAACACCGCCAGGGACTTGGCGATCTTGCCGTGCTCCTCCACCAGTGCCACCAGCGTGCCGTCGGGGCCGAACACCCCGATGGGCCCGTCCCCCATGCCCAGCGCGGGAAGCCGTCCACCGTGCGCGACGGAGCCCGCCTCCGCCGCGGTCACGTCCCGGCGGGGAAAGGCCGCCGCGACGGCGTCGGCCATCGGCAGGATCACGCACTCGGCGGCGAGCCCCTCCAGGGTGTGGGCCGCCGACAGGTCGTAGGGGCCCACCCGGGTACGGCGCAGGGCGGTCAGATGGCCGCCGACGCCCAGACCGGCGCCCAGGTCACGGGCGAGCGCGCGGATGTAGGTGCCGCTGGAGCAGGAGACCGAGGCGTCGACGTCGACGAGGTCGCCGTGCCGTCGCACCGCGGTGATCTCGAAACCCGACACGGTCACCGGGCGTGGCTTGAGCGTGACCTCCTCCCCCGCCCTGGCTCGCTTGTAGGCCCGTTCGCCGTTCACCTTGATGGCGCTGACCTGCGGCGGGATCTGCATGATCGGACCGGTCAGTGCGGCGACCCCCTTGCGGACGTCCTCCTCGGTGACACCCGCCGCCGACGCCGTAGCGATGATCTCCCCCTCGGCGTCGTCGGTGTTGGTGGCCTGGCCGAGGCGGATCGTGGCGTCGTAGCCCTTCTCGGTGAGCGCGAGGTGGCCGAGCAGGCGGGTGGCCTTCTCGACGCCGACCACCAGCACCCCGGTGGCCATCGGGTCGAGGGTGCCCGCGTGGCCGACCTTGCGGGTGCCCGCGATGCCGCGGAGCTTGGCCACGACATCGTGGGAGGTCCACTCGGCGGGCTTGTCGACGATGATCAGCCCGCTCGGCGGCGGGGTGCGCTTGGCGCGAGCCGTGCTCAATGGGATTCCTTTGACAGATGTGTCAGGAGAGTTCTACAGCAGTGCCCGGAGACTGGCGATCGTCTCCTCGACGGGCAGGTGGGAGGTGAAACCCGCCGCCTTGGCGTGCCCGCCGCCGCCCAGTTCGGCACAGACGCGCGAGACGTCCACCCCGCCCTTGGAGCGCGTCGAGACCTGCCAGGCGCCCTCGTCGTCCTCCTTGAGGATCGCGGCGACGTCCGCCTCGTCGGTGCGCCGGACCACGTCGATGATCCCCTCCACCTCGTCGTACGGCAGCCCGTACGCGGCCCGGTCGGCCCGGGTGACGAACGTCCAGACCAGGCCGCCGCCCACCTCGGGCTCCAGCCGAACCCGCTCCAGCGCGGCACCGAGCACCTTCAGGTAGCCGAACGGGGAACGGTCCCACAGCTCACGGGCGATCTGCTCGGGGTCAAGCCCGCATGCCACCAGCCGGGCGGCCATGGCATGCGCCCGCGGGGTGGTGGAGGAGTGCCGGAACGAGCCGGTGTCGGTGACGAGCCCGACGTACAGGCAGGTCGCGACGGCCCCGTCGATCGGCAGGCCGAGCCTGCGGATCAACTCCTCGGCGAGCACGGCGGTGGCTGCGGCGGCGGGGTCGATCAGGTTGAGCGTGCCGAACCCGGTGTTGGACGGATGGTGGTCCAGCACGATCAGCTCTCGTGCCCTGACCGCGTTTCCGGCCAGCGTGCCAAGGCGCTCGGCGGTGGGGACGTCGAAGGTGACCATCACCTCGGGTACCGCGGGATAGTGCGCGGGGTCGGTCAGCAGGTCCTGCCCCGGCAGGAAGCGGAGCAGCCTTGGCACATGGAAACTCCGGTCACCGAAGGACGCGGTGACCCGCTTGCCCGCCGCGCGCAGCGCGAGCCCGACGGCCAGCGTGGAGCCGAGCGCGTCGCCGTCGGGCGAGACGTGACAGGCCAGCGCGACCTCGTCCGCGGCCGAGACGAGCTCGACGGCCCGGTCCCAGTCCTGGCCGGAGACCGGGCCGTCGGCACGCGGATCGGGCGTCACGTCGCGGAGCGTCCCGCGCGCTCCGAGGATTCGTCCTCTTCGTCCCCGAAGTCGTGGTCCCTGTCCTCGGGCTTGCGGTAGGGGTCGGCGTCCCCCGCGTGCAGGGCCCCCTCGGCCCGCTTGGCGATCTCCACGTCCCTGGCCTTCGCCTCGGCGAGCAGATCCTCCAGGTGACGGGCGGTGTCCGGGAGCGGGTCGTGGGTGAACGTCAGCGTCGGCGTGTGGCGCAGTCCCGTCTGGCGGCCCACCTCCGAACGGATGAGCCCCTTGGCGCTCTCCAGCGCCAGGGCGGAGTCGGCTCGTTCCGCCTCAGAGCCGAAAACGGTGTAGAACACCGTGGCGTCGCTCAGGTCGTTGGTGATTCGCGTGTCCGTCACGGTCACGAACCCCAGCCTGGGGTCCTTGATCCGGCGCTCCAGCATCTCCGCCACGACCTGCTGGATCCGGTCGGCGATCTTGCGTGCTCGTGCGGCGTCCATAGCTCCCCCCTTCTTGTGGGAACGGCCGGAGCGGGAGGGGTGCCTCCGCCGCCGGCCGTCTCCACACCTAGTCTTCGTCCTCGTTGTAGAGCCGGTGTCTGGCGGACAGCAACTCGATCTCCGGGCGGAACGCGATCAGCCGCTCGCAGTCGTCCAGCACCGCACCGCAGTTGGCCGCGGTGGCGGAGACGACCGCGATCCCGATCTCGGTACGGCGGTGCAGATCGAGATGACCGGTCTCCGCCACGGCCACACCCGGGAACCGTCGCTGCACCTCGGCGACGATGGGACGCACCACCGAGCGCTTCTGCTTCAGCGAGTGGACCTCGCCGAGCAGGATGTCCAATGTCAGGGCACCTACATACATAGTGGATCACCCGCCACGATCGTCACTGTGCCACCTCAGGGGCGGGCCGCCCGCCGGGGGGGCCC
>NZ_JBEXGU010000103.1:0-33913 GCF_040607515.1 Streptosporangium sp. NPDC005286
GCGGCGGGCCTAACAACCCACCGGGCCCCAACCCCCTTTCATAACTAAAAACCGGGCCCGGGGCCCCCCTCGCGGGCGCGGCCTCCCTCGGGGGCCGCGCCGTCGGTGTCTCGCCAGGTTTTTGTCTACTTTTGCGATGTTTGGTGGCATTGGGGGACTTTGTTGTTTTTTTGACTTGCCGTCACTCGTATTCGGCTGCGCGGACCCGGCACCACCCGTATCTCCAGTCACATCCATCCCGAAAGTGACCGGAAATCAACAGCCGTCACAGGGAACCCGAATGATCGAAGCGTCGTCCAAGTGGCGTGCGTGAACATTCCGGCCCGGCCGTCAGGTGACCGGCACGGGGTCTCGCGAGGTGCTTCGGGGAAGCGGCCGCCTCGCCGAACTCGACCTCCTGCGCTTCGCCGCCGCCATGGCGGTGCTCGCCTTCCACTACTTCATCGCCTTCGCCTCGGTGTGGGGCGACCGTCCCGCCAAGTTGTTCCCGGCGATCTCCACGATCTCCGGACTCGGCATCCTCGGTGTCGAGCTGTTCTTCATGATCAGTGGCTTCGTGATCCTGATGAGCATCTGGGGCCGGGGCCTGGGGGCGTTCGCCCTCTCCCGGCTGGTGCGGCTCTTTCCCGCCTACTGGGTCAGCGTGGTGGTCACCGCCGCGGTCTACGGGCTGACCGCGGCCACGGCCCTGGACCCCAAGCTCAGCCTCGGCGAGTACGGGGTCAATCTCACCATGCTCCAGCGGGCCTTCGGCGTCTATGACGCCAACGGCGTCTACTGGTCGCTCTGGGTGGAGCTCCGCTTCTACGTGCTGATCTCGATCCTGGTGATCACCGGGGTCACGCTCAACCGCTGCCTGGCCTTCATGGGCGTCTGGCTCCTGGCCGCGGGTTTCTTCGCGGGAAGCGATGAGGCGTGGGTCGAACTTGTGATCATGCCCAAGTACGCGGCCTACTTCGTCGGTGGCATGGCGTTCTTCCTGATGACCAGATTCGGTCCGAGGCTGGTCCTGTGGTGTCCGGCCGGGATCAGTGGCGGCCTGGCCGTCAGTGCGGCGCTCGACCGGGTGGCCGGGCGCGTGGAGAAGGTCGGCTACGCCGCGATGCCCGTGCCCGACTGGGCCGTCGTCGCCACGGTGGTCGGCTTCTACGTACTCATGGCGATGGTGGCGCTCGGCTGGCTGCGGTGGCTGCGCTGGCGCGGCCTGGTGGTCCTGGGCGCGCTCACCTACCCGCTTTACCTCTTCCACACCGCGGCCGCCGTCCTGATCGTCCCGGCCCTGCGGGACACGTTGCCGCCGCCGCTGACCGCCCTGGTCACCGTGCTGGCCGCGATGGCGTTCTCCTACCTGGTGTATCGGGTGGCCGAGCGTCCCCTTCAGGAGTTCGTCAAGTCGAGAAGGCACAGGAAGGCCGCACAGGCGTCGCCCGCACAGCCTCCCGGGTTCTCCTCGATCCCCCTCGCAACGGGCGAAAAGGCTTCGGTGCCATAACTGTCCGACCACCGGGCATAGTGAAGGGTCTAGGGTCGGGAATAGATACCTCGGAGAGAAACAGTCCCTGATGAACAGAGGGTGCGCATGACGGTACGGCGGGTGATGGGCATCGAGACCGAATACGGCATCTCCGTGCCCGGACAGCCGGGGGCCAACGCGATGGTGACCTCCTCTCAGGTCGTGAACGCCTATCTGGCGGCCTCGGCGGCCAGAGCGCGGCGCGCGCGATGGGACTTCGAGGAGGAGAACCCGCTGCGCGACGCGCGGGGGTTCGACCTCGCGCGGGAGGTGGCCGACCAGAGCCAGCTGACCGACGAGGACCTCGGCCTGGCGAACGTGATCCTCACCAACGGGGCCCGGTTGTACGTGGACCATGCCCACCCCGAATACTCCACTCCCGAGTGCACCAACCCTCGGGCGGCGGTGATCTGGGACAAGGCAGGCGAGCGGGTGATGCACGACGCGGCGGTTCGCGCCTCGGCGATGCCGGCCAACGCCCCGATCCAGCTTTACAAGAACAACACCGACAACAAGGGCGCCTCCTACGGCTGCCACGAGAACTACCTCATGCGCCGGGCGACCTCGTTCGCCGACATCGTCAGGCACCTGACGCCGTTCTTCGTCTCCCGGCAGGTCGTCACCGGCGCGGGCAAGGTCGGCATCGGCCAGGACTCCCGGGGTGAGGGCTTCCAGATCAGCCAGCGGGCCGACTTCTTCGAAGTCGAGGTGGGCCTGGAGACGACGCTCAAGCGGCCGATCATCAACACCCGGGACGAGCCGCACGCCGACCCGGAGAAGTACCGTCGCCTGCACGTCATCATCGGTGACGCCAACATGTCGGAGATCTCGACCTACCTGAAACTGGGATCCACCGCGCTCGTCCTGGCCATGATCGAGGACGGTTACTTCACCCGTGACCTCACCGTGGACAACCCGGTCCAGGCGCTGCGCGCGGTGTCGCACGACCCGACGCTCAAGTACGAGATCTCCATGCGCGACGGCCGCAGGCTGACGGCGGTGCAGCTCCAGATGGAATACCTGGAACTCGCGCGCAAGTATGCCGAGGAACGCAGCGTCAACGGCATGGACGAGCCCACCAAGGACGTCCTGGAGCGCTGGGAGTCGGTTCTCACCCGCCTGGCGGATGACCCGATGCAGCTGTCCGGGGAGCTTGACTGGGTGGCCAAGCTGGAGCTCCTGGAGGGCTATCGCACCCGCGACGGCCTTCCCTGGTCGCATCCGCGCCTGCAACTCGTCGACCTTCAGTACTCCGACATCCGCCCCGACCGAGGGCTCTACAACCGGCTGGTCGCCCGGGGCCGCATGCAGCGCCTGGTCACCGAGGAAGAGGTCCAGCGGGCTGTCGAGGTGCCGCCCAACGACACCCGCGCCTACTTCCGAGGCCGCTGCCTGAGCCAGTACAGCGAGTCGGTGGCCGCGGCCTCCTGGGATTCGGTCATCTTCGACATCCCCGGCCGCGAGTCGCTGCAGCGTGTCCCCACCCTTGAGCCGCTGCGCGGTACCAAGGCACACGTGGGCGAGCTGTTCGACCGCTGCCGTACCGCCGCGGAGCTGGTGACGGCGCTGACCGGTGAGTAGTGGCGCTCCCGAGGGGGAGGCTCCCGGCGGCCTCCCTCTCGATCCGGGCTGTCCCCACCTGCCACACGAGGTCCGTGCGGAAGCGGCTGCCCGGCCCGGTGGTGATCGGTAGGTGCCGTACGGCCTGCCCGCCCGGTCGAAAGCGGGCGCGAGGCGCTACGCGTAGGCGTCCGGTGGCAGCCGTGCCGCGGGCAGTCGCGGCCGGGCCAGAGCCACGCCCTCCGCGTGCAGGACCGCCGACAGCATGCGACCCGCCTGCCCCATGCTGATACGGGCCGCCGGGTCGCGCCGGAGCAGCCCTTCCAGGACGGGACGCAGCGCTCCCGCCCGTACCGTCGTCTCCGGGTTCCCGTCGGCGGCCGAGCCCTGGGGCGTCGGCGCGCGGTGACCGGATCGAGGCGGCCGGCCCTTCACCGCGAAGTACAGGCTCGCCCCGAACGACCACAGGTCGCCCGCCGGGGTCGGCGAGCCGCCCTGTAGCCGCTCCGGCGCGATGAAGGCGGGAGCGTGGGTGAGCGGCAGGGTCGTGGAGGTGCCCGAGTCACGGTGCAGCGCCGCGATTCCGAAGTCGGCCAGCACCACCCGGTCGCCGGTCAGCAGGATGTTGCGCGGGTTGATGGCCCGGTGCAGGACGCCGGCCCCGTGCGCGTGGCGCAGCCCGCCCAGCAACTGGAAGCCGATCCACGCCACCCAGTGGATCGGCAGGGGGCCCATGTGCCGCACCGTCTCCTTGAGCGTGAGGGCCTCCAGCAACTCCATGACGATCCAGAGCCGCCCGTCCTCCTCAAGCAGGTCGTGCACGGAGATCACCGCCGGATGGTTCAGCCGCCCGGCCGAGCGCGCCTCGCGCAGGGCTCGCCGCCGCGCGTCGCGCATGTCCGCCCCGTATTCGCCGAACCGCGGCTGGATTTCCTTGATCGCCACATTCCGCCTGAGCAGGGAATCATGGGCACGCCACACAATGCCCATGCCGTCCTGCCCGATCGGCGAGGTCAGGTGATAACGCCCACCCAGTGGGCGTACCTTTCCTGCACCTGTTCCCATGAATCACCTGTTGCACATAGAAGCCGGGCCCCTCAGCTGATTCATATTTTCACCTGGAACGGTGCACTATGTGGTTACTTATGGTAATTATGTGTAACAATTTAGTTGCATGGGCATGATGGAATTTTGTTCCGCGTCCTTAAATCCCTATTATGTAATCAGAAAAATTGCCCAGAAGTCGGCGAAGGCGCCGCGAAACGCGTCAGGCCGCGCTGAAACAGCGCACGTCCTCCAGCATCTTCGAGGTCCGCTCGGCACTCAGCCGAGCCCGTGGATCCTTGCGCAGCAACCCGCGCAGCACCGGCTCCAGGGCGCCCGCCCGCTTCGGCGCGCGCGGCGGCTCTCGCAGCGCCGCCACCAGCGACGCCATCGAGTTCACCGTACGGAACGGGGTCCTGCCCTCCACCGCCATGTAGAGCGTCGCGCCGAACGACCACATGTCCGCCTCGCGGGTGCCACCCCTGCCCTGCAGCGCCTCCGGCGCGATGAAGGCCGGCGTGCCCCGCATCGAGGTCGTCGCCGCACCCTCCGGCGCCGCGAACCCGAAGTCGGCCAGCACCACCCGATCACCG
Source organism: Streptosporangium sp. NPDC005286 (assembly GCF_040607515.1). Lineage (NCBI taxonomy): Bacteria > Bacillati > Actinomycetota > Actinomycetes > Streptosporangiales > Streptosporangiaceae > Streptosporangium > Streptosporangium sp. NPDC005286. The sequence continues at coordinate 4,711 of NZ_JBEXGU010000103.1, forward strand.
GTCAGCATGATGTTGGCCGGTTTGATGTCGCGGTGGATCACTCCGCCGTCGTGCGCGTGCCGCAGCGCCTCCAGCAGGCGGCACCCCATCGCCGCCACCAGGTCGACCGGGAGCGGGCCCGCCTGCACGAGCGTGTCGTGCAGCGTGAGGGCCTCCAGGAACTCCATGACGATCCAGAGGCGCTCGGCCTCCTCGGTCAGGTTGTGCACCGTCACGATGCCACGGTGGCTCAGCCGTGCCGCCATCCGCGCCTCCCGGACCACCCGCCGCCGCTGCTCGGCCGCGGCGGGTCCAGGTGGCAGGGGTATCTCCTTGAGGGCCACCTCTCGCTCCAGAAGCAGGTCGTATGCGCGCCAGACGACGCCGGTCGCCCCCTGGCCGACGCGGGAGACGAGCTTGTACCTGCGCGCGATGATGGTGCTCACCCCTCAATGATCGCAGTTTTCCACCCGGTAGGCCTACTTGGAACGTTCCCCACCTTCCCGTGGGCGCCGGATAACTCCGGATTCGAGGGTGATGGTGGTCACACAGGGCCGACCAGGGCGGTGGCACGCCCGAGTCGGGCGGTATCTCCTCCAGGAGAACGGGGCGGAGGGGATTTGCCGCGGAGCCCCCGGGGAGGTTTCCTGACGGGGGAGGTACCCCGGGACGGAGCAGGGGAGCTCCCGTAAAGATCGCGGGACGATCCGCGCGCAATGTCGTCCGGTTCGGGGAAGATATGAGTCAGATGCGTCCCCCAAGCGGAGGTGCCACACATGGCAAGTAAGGACACCGGCGGCCAGAAGCAGACCGGCCGGACCGACAAGGAAGTCGAGGAGACCGCCGCGGCGGAGACCTCCGACGTCCAGGAGCGTCACGAGAAGCTCTCCGACGACGTCGACGCGATCCTCGACGAGATCGACGAGGTTCTTGAGGAGAACGCGGAGGAATTCGTTCGAAGCTACGTGCAAAAGGGCGGGGAGTAGGGGGCCGCGCGGGAAAAGCCACCAGGGAGCGGCCGGAGGTTTCCGCCGGCCGCGAATATCGTCGGAGATACCAGGCGACCAGGCCGTGGGCCGAATTCAGCCGTGACCGGGCACGACCAGATGGACTGACTTCTCACCGCAAGCCCTGTCGCAGCTGGATGAAGAGGGCCGGCGAGGTCAAGAACCACGGCGGCGAGCGCGGCTACCGGCCGAAACCGAGGCATGGCATTACCGAGGGACGTCATCGAGGCCGACGTCGGTCGGACGTTCGCCGAGCGAGGTGGCTTCCGCTCGATCTACCGGGCGGGAGAGCGGAGCGGCGGGAGGAGGGGGCCCGGGTACCGGGTGGGTCTCCGGCCCGCCCGCCCGCGTGTCCGGGGGCGGGCCGTGCGGTTTGCGCCCGGCGTCGACATCGAGGTGTGCTCGCCCGCGTGTCCGGGGGCGGGCCGTGCGGTTTGCGCCCGGCGTCGACATCGAGGTGTGCTCGCCCGCGTGTCCGGGGGCGGGCCGTGCGGTTTGCGCCCGGCGTCGACATCGAGGTGTGCTCGCCCGCGTGTCCGGAGGCAGGCCAGGGGGCCGGCATGTCGCGACGCCCGGCCACCACACGGATGTGGTCACCCGTAAAGATTCAAAAGCCCGGCGGAGGTGGGTTCGCGCTGAGCTGATCCAGGGAAGTGCAAGCAGGACGGCAAGATGAGTAAGGTCGGGCCTTAAAGGACTGCACCTTTGGAGGGAGTCGCGTGGGATCGCACAGGGACCTGCCCGCCGGCATGGTGAACCATATCTTTACCGACACCGGGAGCTCCTCGTTCACCGAGTTTGTCAGGTCCCATTCGCCGGACTTGTTGCCTGGCCGTAACGAGACTCTGGCGACCCCGGTGGGCGACCAGATCCCGCATGCCACCACGATCGTCGCGGCGATATGCGCGGGTGGCGTGGTGATCGCGGGAGACCGCCGGGCGACCTCGGGAAACATCATCTCCCAGCGCGACATGGAGAAGGTGTTCCGCACGGACGACTACTCGGGCATGGGCATCGCGGGGACGGCGAGCACCGGGATCGAGATGGCCCGCCTCTACCGGGTGGAACTCGAGCACTACGAGAAGCGGGAGGGTCGCACCCTCTCGGTGGCGGGTAAGGCCAACCGGCTCGCCACGATGATCCGCGGCAACCTGCCGATGGCGATGCAGGGGCTCGTGGTCGTGCCGCTCTTCGCCGCCTACGACCCCGATGTCGACGGCGGCCGGATCTTCAGCTACGACGTGGGCGGTGGCCCCTACGAACAGTACCAGCACCACGCGATCGGGTCCGGCTCGATCTTCGCGCGGGGCGCGCTGAAGAAGCTCTACCGCGAGGGCGCCTCGCCCGAGGACACCGTGCTGACGCTCGTTCACGCCCTCTACGACGCGGCCGACGACGACTCGGCGACCGGCGGCCCCGATGTGATCCGCAAGATCTGGCCCGTCGTCGCGGTGATCACCGCCGACGGATACCGCCGACTCCCCGACGAGGAGGTGGGTGAGTTCGTCCGGACCGTGATCGACTCCAGAACGAACTTCCCCGACGGCCCCACCGCCCCGCTGCGCTAACACGAGAGGATCACCCCAGGTGTCCATGCCTTTTGGATATGTCTCGCCCGAGCAGCAGATGCGAGACAAGGCGGACTACGCGCGCAAGGGGATCGCGCGGGGCCGTAGTGTCGTCGTCCTGCAGTATGAGGACGGCATCCTGTTCGTCGCGCCCAACCCGTCCCGCGCCCTGCACAAGATCAGCGAGATCTACGACAAGATCGGTTTCGCCGCGGTGGGCCGCTACAACGAGTTCGAGGCGCTGCGCCTCGGCGGCATCCGCTATGCCGACATCAACGGCTACACCTACGCCCGTGACGACGTCACCGCCCGCGGCCTGGCCAACCTCTACGCGCAGAACCTCGGCCAGATCTTCACCGAGTCGCTGAAGCCGTTCGAGGTGGAGATCGTGGTCGCCGAGGTCGGCGACTCCTCCGACGAGGACCACATCTACCGGCTGACCTTCGACGGCTCGGTCTTCGACGAGGCGGGTCTGGTGGCCATGGGCGGCCAGGCCGAGGCGGTGGCCGGCCGGCTCAAGGAGCGTTACCGCGACGGCCTGTCGCTGGCGGAGGCCCTGGAGGCGGCGCTGTTCGCACTGACCGAGCCGGGCGGCGAACGCTTCCCCGCGAGCCAGCTGGAGGTCGCGGTCCTCGACCGGAACCGGCCGCACCGCAAGTTCCTGCGGTTCAGCGGCCCGAGGCTGGAACGCCTGCTGTCCGCCGGGGCCCCCGCGGCCGAAGCGCCCGCCCAGCCCGTCCAGCCCGCGCAGCCGGAGAGTCCCCTTTCCGCGCCCGAGACGCCCGGTGCCCCGCCGACCGCGCCCGACGGCGACATCGACACCGGGGCGAGCGGCTGACCGGGCCCGCCGGTCGACCATGAGACGGGAGAGCGCCGCCCTGCCCGGGGCGGCGCTCTCGGTGTGTCCTGGATCACTTCTTCTCCTGACAACCGAACCCACTCACCGATGGTCACAGTCTGTGTGAAAAACGCCACCCCCCGAGCCTGGGCCAGGCTCACCCTCCCCTCGGCCGGTCCCGCCGCGCTCGCACTGCTCGCAGCCGTGGTACTGATGTCCGGCTGTGCTGAGACGCCGGCTCCTGCCTCCTCCTCCGCCCCCTCGACCGGAGCGCCCGACGCCGCCGCCTCCTCCAGTCCCGCGGCCACCCCCGAAATCTTCGGCACCGAGTTCCAGGCCGCTCCCGAGCACGACTGGAGCAAGGGCAGCCCGCCCCCCTTCGAGGGGGTCCTACGCGGCTGGCTCACCGACGTGGACAAGGGCGGCGTGGCCGAGTACCGGCCGATCCGCTTCACCCAGAGCGGTGGCGAGGACGGCCACTTCGACGGCCCCGAGGAAGGCGACGTGACCCGCTACGCGGCGCCCATCGCCGAGGACGTGCTGTTCCTCGCGGACAGTGGCTGCGACGGCTCGTCGCAGACCTACGACAAGGCCACCAACCTCGGCACCGAGAAGTGCACCCGCCAGACGTTGATCGACAACGTCAAGGAGGCGGCGTCCCTGGCCGGGGTGGAGGGCCTCTACCGGCCGGCCCTGATCACCACGGAGAACGGCAGGATCACCAAGGTTGTCGAGATCTTCTGGCAGGGCGGCGGCTGATCCGGTTCACCGAGCCCGGCGCCCGCGCATCGCTCGCACCCGGCGATGACCCGGGTGCGAGACGCGTCCGCGCTTAGCAGCTCACAGCCCGGGGCATAAGCCGTACGACCGAAAACCCCATGATCCCTCCCACGAGAGGGGTTCGGCGAATAGTGTGAGGCAATGGATCGTCGCATCTTCGGGCTTGAGAACGAGTACGGCGTCACCTGCACATTCAGGGGGCAGCGGCGGCTGTCACCCGATGAGGTAGCGCGTTATCTATTCCGCCGTGTCGTCTCCTGGGGCCGATCGAGCAACGTCTTCCTCCGCAACGGGGCGCGCCTGTATCTCGACGTGGGCAGTCACCCCGAGTACGCCACCCCCGAGTGTGACAACGTCGTGGAGCTCGTCACCCACGACAAGGCGGGCGAGCGCATCCTGGAGGGCCTCCTCGTCGACGCCGAGAAGCGTCTTCGCGAGGAGGGCATCGCCGGCGACATCTACCTGTTCAAGAACAACACCGACTCCGCGGGAAACTCATACGGCTGCCACGAGAACTACCTGGTGGGCCGGCACGGCGAGTTCGGCCGCCTGGCCGACGTGCTGATCCCGTTCCTGGTCACCCGGCAGATCATCTGCGGGGCCGGCAAGGTGCTGCAGACCCCGCGTGGGGCGGTCTACTGCGTCTCCCAGCGGGCCGAGCACATCTGGGAGGGCGTCTCCAGCGCCACCACCAGGTCACGCCCGATCATCAACACCCGTGACGAGCCGCACGCCGACGCCGAGCGGTTCCGCCGCCTGCACGTCATCGTCGGTGACTCCAACATGAGCGAGACGACCATGCTGCTCAAGGTCGGCGCCACCGACCTGGTGCTGCGCATGATCGAGGCGGGCACCGTGATGCGTGACCTGTCCCTGGAGAACCCGATCAGGGCCATCCGGGAGGTCTCCCACGACATGACCGGGCGGCGGCGGGTCCGGCTGGCCAACGGCAGGGAGGCGTCCTCGCTGGAGATACAGGAGGAGTACCTTTCCAAGGCCCGTGACTTCGTCGACCGCCGCGGCGGCGACGAGATCAGCCACCGGGTGCTGGAACTGTGGGAGCGCACGCTCAACGCGGTCGAGACCGGCAACCTCGACAAGGTCGCCCGCGAGATCGACTGGGTGACCAAGTACCAGCTGATCGAGCGCTACCGCAAGAAGTACGATCTGCCGCTGTCGAGCCCCCGGGTCGCCCAGCTCGACCTCGCCTACCACGACGTGCACCGCCGCCGTGGCCTGTTCTACCTGCTGCAGAAGCGTGGCGCGGTGGAGCGGGTGGCCTCCGATCTGAAGATCTTCGAGGCCAAGTCGGTGCCGCCGCAGACCACCCGTGCCCGGCTGCGCGGGGAGTTCATCCGCAAGGCGCAGGAGAAGCGCCGTGACTTCACGGTCGACTGGGTGCACTTGAAACTCAATGACCAGGCACAGCGCACGGTGCTGTGCAAGGATCCCTTCCGCAGTGTCGACGAGAGGGTGGACAAGCTCATCGCCGGAATGTGATGGTCACGCTTCGGCAAGCTCCTTGCATGCTTACCTCCTCCGTATGCCGGTACGGGTAGTGTGGCGCGAACCTGACGTCTGCTTGAGGGATACCTATGCGCCGCCGCAGCATGGCCGTACTGGCCGCAGTGCCTCTGATGTTCGCCGCAGCATGCGGCTCGGGAGGGGACGCGACCACCGGCGCCTCCACTTCCGCCGGCAGCGGAGTCACCGAGCTACAGGTGACCGGGGAGATCGGCGCCAAGCCGAACGTGGCCTTCCCGACCAAGGTCGTCGAGACCTCCTCCTACAAGGTGCTCACCCCCGGCACCGCGGGGGAGGCCGCCAAGCTCGGCACCAACGTGGTGGCCAACTTCACGGTCTTCGCCTGGGACGGCAAGGAGAACAAGCTCGCGGGCTCGACCTACGACGAGGGCGGCCCGCAGGTCATCACGCTCAACGAGCAGGTCCCGGAGATCCTCAGAAAGGGCTTCGCCGAGACCAAGAGCGGCGGCAGGTTCATGTCCGTCGTGGCCAAGGACGCGCTGCCCAAGGAGCAGCAGGCGCAGGCCCCCGCGGGTCAGTCGCAGGTCTTCGTGGTCGACGTGGTCGGCGTCCCCGAGGGGAACGCGGCCAAGGGCACCGCGACCGACCCCGGCGTCGCCGGCGTCAAGGTGGAGAACCCGGGCGGCGAGACCGCGCCGAAGCTCACCACCAAGACCAAGGAGAAGGCGCCCAAGGAACTCGTCGCCAAGACCGTGATCAAGGGCACGGGGCCCGAGGTCAAGTCCGGTCAGTCGATCCTGGTCCAGTACGCCGGGAAGATCTGGGGTTCGGACGTCGAGTTCGACAGCAGTTGGTCCCGTGGTGCTCAGCCGATCATGTTCCAGATCGGCACCGGCAAGGTCATCAAGGGCTGGGACCAGGGTCTGGTCGGCGTCCCCGTGGGCAGCCGGGTGCTGCTGAGCATCCCGCCGGACCTCGGTTACGGCAAGGCGGGCTCCGGCGACAAGATCAAGGGAACCGACACCCTGGTCTTCCTGGTCGACGTGCTGGCCGCCTACTGACGCTCCCTGCGGAGCGACTCACCCCCGAACCCGGCCGTGCGCGCACGGCCGGGTTCGCGTTTTCCGATCGCGATCTCCAGCTACTGACAATTCTCCCAATAGGGCGTTAGGGTTGGCGCAGCCACCGGCCCCGGGAGTTCGGATGCGTCCCACGGCACTGCTCGTCGCGCTTTCGCTCGTGCTGGTCACCGCCTGCGCCTCCGGCAACGGGCAGGCGGGGCCGGAGGTCGAGGTGCTCGGGAACTTCGGTGACAGGCCCACCGTGCGCTTTCCCGAGGGCGCGCCCTCCGGCGGCCTGAAATTCACCGAGCTGATGACGGGCACCGGCGCGGAGATCGGGGGGAACGACCTGGTCGTCGCCCAGTACACCGCGCACGTGTGGGACGGCAAGGACAACCGCCTGCTGGCCTCCAGCTTCAACCAGGGCGCCCCGGCGTCCTTTCCGCTGAACCAGACGATCACCGGTGTGGGCAAGGCCCTGCGCGGCCACAAGGTCGGCAGCCGGGTGGTCGTCGCGGTTCCGCCGGAGGAGGCGTACGGCCCCAACCCGCCCGGCGGGATGACCGCCGAGGACGGGCTGTTCTACGTGGTCGACGTGCTCGGCGCGTTCCCGCCCGACGCCACCGCGAAGGGCGGGGGCGGGGTCCTCGACGGGGTCAGGGTCACCGGAGCCTCCGGCGGGCGGCCGGTCATCTCCCTGCCGGGCACCGCGCCTCCCGCCGACCTGAGGAGCAAGATCCTCGTCCGGGGCGCCGGGGCCGAGACCCGTGCGGGACAGCTCATCGTCACCCAGTACGAGAGCAGGGTCTGGGGCGAAGACGTCTCCGACTCCACCTGGGCGGCGGGGCAGCCCAAGGCCTTCCAGATCGGCAAGGGCCGCGTCATCGCGGGCTGGGACCGGGCTCTGGTCGGCGTCCCGGTGGGCAGCCGCGTCCTGGTGATCGTCCCGCCCAGGTTCGGCTACGAGAACGGTCTGCCGCCGTCCGTCAAACCCGGCGAGACGCTCGTCTTCGTCGTCGACGTGCTGGCCGCCTACTGACCCGTGCGCCGGGCGTGACCTTTGCCGCCCCCACCTACAATCCGGGCTGTGAGCGGTGATGACCTCGACAAGGTGGCGGTACTTCACCGGAACTGCAGTGTGGAGGCCCTGTCGTTCACGGCGGGGAGGAGACGTGGAAAACGGTGCCGCCCGGTAGCGGTGAGTGACAGACTCGATGCGTGCTGGTGACGGAGATGCTGAAACTCGCGCCCTCGCCCGAGCAGGGGCAGGTTTTGCTGGCGACGATGCGCGCCTGCAACGCCGCCGCGACCAGAGCCGCCGAGATCGCGTTCGCCCACCGCACCGCGAACAAGATCGCCCTGCAGAAGCTCGTCTACACCGGCCTGCGCCACGAGTTCGGCCTGTCGGCGCAAATGGCCGTCCGCTCCATCGCCAAGGCCTGCGAGGCCTACAAACGCGACAAGACCATCAAACCGGTCTTTCGGGAGTTGGGGGCGGTCGCCTACGACCAGCGCATCCTGACGTGGAAGGGCCCTGAGGCGGTCGCTCTCCTGACCCTGAGCGGCCGGGTCGTCGTGCCCGTTCTCTACCAGGGCCGGTGGCTGAACAGCGAGGGAGCCGTCCTGCGGGGGCAGGCGGACCTCGTCTACCGCGACGGGGTGTTCTTCCTCGCCGTGGTCGTCGACGTCCCCGCACCACCCCCAGGGGAGGAGCCCAAGGAGTGGCTGGGGGTGGATCTGGGCATCGTCAACCTCGCCACCGACTCCACCGGTAAGTCCTACAGCGGCAAGGGGGTGCGGGCGGTGCGGCGGCGTAACGCCCGCCTACGGGCCCGGCTCCAGGCCAAGGGCACCAAGTCCGCCAAACGGCTGCTGAAGAAGCGCCGCCGCAAGGAGTCCCGCTTCGCCCGGGACGTCAACCATGTCATCGCCAAGAAGCTGGTCGGCAAGGCCAAAGACACCCGCTCTGGGATCGCCCTGGAAGACCTCTCGGGCATTCGGGAGCGGGTCACGGTTCGTAAGGCTCAGCGTGCCGACCTGCACTCGTGGGGTTTCCATCAGCTACGGACGTTCGTGGCGTACAAGGCCGCCCTGGCCGGGGTAGCGGTGCGGCTGGTGGATCCGCGTAACACCTCCCGCACCTGCCCTGGGTGCGGCCACCTCGACAGGCGGAATCGTCCTACCCGGGATGGGTTCCGGTGTGTTTCGTGCGGGCTCGCTGGCCCGGCGGACTACTTCGCGGCGATCAACATCGGTCGCCGGGCAGTGCGTCACGCTGCCGACGACGCGGCCTGAACCGTACCTGCCAGGTATGGTAAAGAGCTGCAAGCTCGATCCCTTCAGGGGCGAGAAGCTGACCTTCAATGATTTCTACGACAGCAGCGAGGCCGTGTGGCGTCCGGCGGCGGCAGAGGCCAGGAAGTAGGCCAGGTCCTCGTCCAGGCCACGGCCCATCGTCGACAGCCTGACCGGAGACTCCCGCAACGCCGCATACAGCCCGTCCACCGGCACCTCGATCAGTTCGTGCCGCGCGGCGAGCGGGCGCGACTGCTCGGTCACCCGCCTGCCGAAGTCGCCGGGCAGCACGGGTACGGCGATCTGGGCGGGGGCCAGCGCCACCCGGCCGTAGGCGGTCAGCGAGTGGTGCGAGACCCCGATGTGGCGCTCGCGCAGGTCGCCTTCGCTGACCCGCAGCGCCGCGACCGGGCGGCCCCCGAGGACGGCGGCGGCGTTGACCGCCTCGCCGGCCGAGACGCCGGAGAAGCCCCAGCGGGTGCCGCTGCCCAGGTTGCCCGGCCCCTGGGTGACGACCGCGACGTCGGCCCCCAGGACATGCCGGGCCGCCAGCAGGCCGGTGTGCGGCGTCACCGCCTCCACGTCGCCGCCGAAGGCCTGGCCCACCGTGACCACCCCGCACAGCCAGCCGGTCTCTCGTAGTCGCGCGCACGACATGGAGAACCAGGCGGGCAGCGCGCCCCCGTCGAGCATCACGTAGGCGACCCTGGCGGGCCGGGGCCCGCCGGACTCCCCGGTACGCGGCGGATTCGAGCCGTACAGGCCGCAGAGAATCGCCGGCAGGGCCGAGTGCAGGTCGGCGACGATCACCGGCATGCCGTCCACGGAGTCGGCGTCACGCAGGAGGTGGTGGAAGGGCGAGTCCTGCTCGTCCGCGCCGAGTACGGTGGTCTGCAACGGGGTGTAGCGTGCCTTCACCAGGTGTCCGGGACCTTGAGGATCTTGTGGCAATCGGTCGGGAACAGCCACCACCATGGCGTAACCTCCCGTACCGAGACCCATCGCGAGCGCGGTCGTGTTGAGCAGCACCACGTCACCGGGCTCCGGGCGTCCCACCAGGGCCGGATAGGCGAGCGCGCGCGCCTCGCCGTCCTCGGTGGTCACGTCGAGTTCCATTGCCCCCGGCCATTCGCGCCGGATCCGTACGACCTCGCCCCTGCGCCATCTGATCACGGGGGAAGGGTAGCGTCACTTGAACAGGGAGGAGGCCGGATGTCGCGCCGGAAGACCGAGCGGCTGCTCAATCTCGTGATCTGCCTGCTGGCCACGCGGCGGCCGCTCAGCGCCGAGCACATCCGCCAGGCGGTGCCGGGCTACGACGCCGACAACGACGAGGCCTTCCAGCGGATGTTCGAGCGGGACAAGAACGAACTGCGCGAGATCGGCATCCCGATCGAGGTCCACAAGGACCCCTGGGAGGAGGATCCCGGCTACCGGATCGTCCGCCAGGCCTACGAGCTGCCGGAGATCACCCTGGAACCGGACGAGGCCGCGGTGGTGGGCCTGGCGGCCCAGGTGTGGCAACGGGCCAGCCTGGCCGAGGCGGCCAGTGGCGCGCTGCTGAAGCTGCGCGCCGGGGGCGTGGAGACCGACGAGGCGTACGGGGTGCTCGGCGGGGCACTGGAGTTGCGCGTCGACACCCAGGATCCGTCCTTCCCCGCGCTCTGGGAGGCCGTGCGCGACCGGCGGGCGGTCCGTTTCGCCTACCGGGCGGCGGCCAGCCAGAACGTGCTGACCCGCACCGTGGAGCCGTGGGGCGTGGTCAGCCGCCGTGGCCGCTGGTACATGGTCGGTCACGACCGCGACCGGGACGCGCCGCGGGTCTTCCGGCTCAGCCGGATCGGCGGGGCGGTCACCACCGTCGGCCGCCCGGGCTCCGTGACGGTGCCCGAGGGCGTCGACATCAAGTCCATGGTCGTCTACAGCGACGCCGCAGTCCGGGAGCGTACCGCCCTGGTCCGGGTCAGGCAGGACACCTGCCAGGGACTGCGCCAGGTGGCGAAGGCGGTGCGGCCCGCCGGCGACGGATGGGACGAGCTGGAGGTCGACTTCACCGATACCGGCCGGCTGGCCGGGTGGATCGTGGGCTTCGCCGCCGACGCGGAGGTGGTCGGCCCGCCGGACGCCCGCGACGCGGTGATCTGCCGCCTGAAGGGAGCACTCGCGTGAGCACCGCCGATCGCCTGCCCAGGTTGCTGGCGCTGGTGCCCTATCTGATGTCGCACCCCGGGGCACAGGTGCCCGAGGTCGCGAAGATCTTCGGCCTGAGCGAGAAGCAGCTCATCGACGACCTGCAGCTGGTGTGGATGTGCGGGCTGCCCGGCCACACCCCCGGCGACCTGATCGACGTGTCGTGGGACGGCGGGGAGATCGTCATCGACAACGCCGACACCATCGCCCGCCCGCTGCGGCTGGGGGTGGACGAGGCCAGCGCCCTGCTGGTCGCGCTGCGCCTGCTCGCCGAGATGCCGGAGTTCGGGGAGCGCGACGCGCTGGCCCGGGTCATCGCCAAGTTCGAGCAGGCCTCGGGCGAGGGCGCGGCGGCGGTCAGCAGCCAGGTCGCGGTGGAGGTCGACGCCGCCCCCGACGCGCTGCCCAGCGTCAACGAGGCGCTGCGGCGCGGTAGACGGCTGTCGCTGCGCTACTACGTGCCGGGGCGCGACGAGATCACCCCGCGCGAGGTCGACCCGATGCGCCTGGTCGTCGTGGACGGCCGTCCCTACCTGTCGGGCTGGTGCTACCGGGCCGAGGCGGTCCGGCTGTTCCGGCTGGACCGGATGCTCTCCGTCGACATGCTCGACGTGCCCGCCGACCCGCCCGCCGACGCGGTGCCGGACGAGGTGACGCCCGGGGTGTTCCGGCCCTCGCCGACCGACGAGCTGGTGGAGCTGGAGCTGACCGCCGCGGGCCGCTGGGTCGCCGAGTACTACCCGTGCGAGGAGGTCACCGAGCTCGGTGAGGGCCGCGTGCGGGTGGCGCTGCGCGCCAGGGACCAGGGCTGGGTGGTACGCCTGGCGCTGCGCCTGGGCGACACCGGCAGGGTGATCTCGCCCGCCTCGCTGGACGCGAGCGTGCGCGCCGCCGCGACGGCCGCGCTGAATCGTTACGAGTCGGTCTCCTGACGTGCGGGACTAGGATTTTCCACTATGAGCTGGATCATCGCCGCGCTCTCGCTGGCCCTCGCGGGGTTGGCGATCCTCGGTTTTCTGGCTGTTCGCGTACTGCGTGCGGCCACCGAGCTCGGCCGCGAGATCGACCGCGCGCACGGGAGGCTGGAGCCCGTCCGGGTGCTGTTCGGCGAGAGCGGGGGGACGATACGTGTTCCGAGGGGATGAGTCTGCCCTCGGGGCAGCGTACGATCGGACGCAGAGACTGCACGTCGTTCGGCGTAAGGATGTGTAATGCCAAACATCGGACCCACTGAGCTGATCATTATCGGCTTGATCCTGGTGCTGCTTTTCGGTGCCAAGAAGTTGCCGGAAGCCGCCCGCGGGCTCGGCCGGTCGCTGCGCATCTTCAAGTCGGAGACCGCCAAGCTCCGCGATGACGACGAGGCCGACGGTACGACCACCACGGTCGTCCAGGCCCAGGCTCAGCCGGCCGCCCCGGCGCCGCAGCCGATCCCGGCCGCGACTTCGACGCCGGCCTCCGCGCTGAGCGTCGAAGAGCAGGCCCGCCAGCTTGAGGAGCAGGCGGCCAGGCTGCGAGCCCAGGCTGGAGCGCCCAAGACGCAGTGATCGGCGGTAGCCTGAAGATCTAACCCCGATCAACCGACTCGTCACCCCAGGATTCGTGAATGGCGCTGCTGAAGTGGCCTAAACCGGGCCGGAACGGGACGGAACCGCCCGCTGACTCTGGCGACGGTCGCATGCCGCTCATGGAGCACCTGCGTGAGCTGCGCAACCGGCTGATCTTCGCCATGCTCGGCCTGCTCGCGGGTATCGTGGTTGGTTTCATCTTCTTTGGCCCGATCTGGCAGTTCGTGTCTGCCCCTTACTGCGGGCTTCCCCAGGCGCAGGAGTTGCGGCCTGGGCAGTGCACGATGCTGATCCTCGGCGTCTTCGACTCCTTCTTCGTGAACCTCAAGGTCGCGGCGATGTTCGGCCTCGTCGTCTCCTCGCCGATCTGGCTCTGGCAGATCTGGGGTTTCGTCACCCCCGGTCTGTACCGCAACGAGAAGCGCTACTCGATCCTGTTCATGGTGATGGCCGTCCCGCTGTTCCTCGCCGGTGCGGCCGTGGCCTACTTCGTGATGGACACCGGGCTGTCGATCCTGCTGGGGTTCGCCCCCCCGGGAGCGGTGACCGGCATCACGATCGACGAGTACCTCAGCTACGCGCTGATCATGATCATCGTGTTCGGCATCTCCTTCGAGCTGCCGCTGCTCATGGTGTTCCTGAACATCATCGGGGTGCTGCCGCGCGCGCTGGTGGCCAAGCACCGCCGGATGGTCATCTTCCTCATGTTCGTCTTCGCGGCGGTCGCCACCCCCGGCGGCGACCCGTTCACGATGATCGCGCTCGCCCTGCCGATGGTGGCGTTGTTCGCCCTGGCCGAGGGGTTCATGTACCTGCGGGAGAAGAGGCAGCCGAAGGGCGAGGACTTCTCCCACCTCTCCGACGACGAGGCCTCCTCGCTCGACGACGACGCCTCGCCTCTGGGCGACGTGACCCCCGTCGATGATCCGGCTCCTATCGATTCGAGAACGACCGACACCGATCCCAGCAAATAGGGGATAAGTTCCGATCTGTGCCCTCAGAGATCGCAGTCCTCGTCAATCCCGCCGCCCGCGGCGGCCGTTCACGGGGACTGCTCTCCCCGGTGCTCGACCGGTTGCGGCAGGGTGGTCGCGAGGTCTCGGTGATCCTCGGAGACTCCGCCGCCGACGCCCTGGACCGCGCCTGCCTGGCCGTCGCCGAGGAACCGGAGGCGCTGGTGGCCTTCGGCGGTGACGGCCTGGTCCACCTGGCACTCCAGGCGGTCGCGGGCAGTGGCGTGCCGCTGGGCGTCATCCCCGTGGGCACCGGCAACGACATCGCGGGCGCGCTCGGCATCCCGCTGAAGGCGCCCCTGGCCGCCGCCGACACCGTGCTGCGCGGGCGGGTGCGCACCGTCGACGCCGCGAAGGTGGGCGAGGACGAGTGGTTCGCCGGGGTGGTGGCCTGCGGCTTCGACTCCCGCGTCAACGAGCGGGCCAACCGGATGACCTGGCCGCCCGGCATGGCCAGATACCTGGTCGCGCTCGCCGAGGAACTGCGCTCCTTCCGGCCCATCCCGTTCCGGATCGACCTGGACGGTGAGATCGTCGAGCGGGAGGCCATGCTGGTCGCGGTCGGCAACACCCGCTCGTACGGCGCGGGCATGCGTGTGTGCCCCGATGCCGTGCCCGACGACGGCCTGCTGGACGTGACGATCCTCGGCGCCGTCCCCCGGGGGGAGTTCCTGCGCGCCTTTCCCCGCGTCTACCGGGGCTCGCACGCGAGCCACCCCGCCGTCACCATGCACCGCGCCCGAAAGGTGCGGGTGGAGGCCCCCGGACTGATCGCCTACGCCGACGGCGAGCGGGTCGGTCCCACCCCGCTGACCTGCGAGGTCGTTCCCGGAGCGCTGGCGGTCCTCGTTTAGGGCCGCTCCGTCCGCGCGATCGGCCGGATCGCCGGGTAAAAAGGGGGGACGGACCGGAATCCCGATATCGGTAGGCTGGGAGGTATGACGACCCCGGCGGAACGATACGCTGCCTTCCGTCAGAGCCAGGCTGAGAGTGGGCCGGCGCTGACCTCGTTCCGCGGCCTGTACGACTTCGAGCTGGATGACTTCCAGATCGACGCCTGCCGGGCACTGGAGGCGGGCGACGGGGTCCTCGTGGCGGCACCCACCGGCTCGGGAAAGACGGTCGTGGGCGAGTTCGCCGTGCACCTGGCCCTGGCGGAGGGCCGCAAGTGCTTCTACACCACCCCGATCAAGGCGCTGTCCAACCAGAAGTACAACGACCTGGTCAGGCGGTACGGCGCGACCAAGGTGGGCCTGCTCACCGGTGACAACAGCGTCAACGGTGAGGCTCCCATCGTCGTCATGACGACCGAGGTGCTGCGCAACATGCTCTACGCCGGCTCCGGCACCCTGACGGGGCTCGGCTTCGTCGTCATGGACGAGGTCCACTACCTCGCCGACCGGTTCCGCGGCGCGGTCTGGGAAGAGGTGATCATCCACCTGCCCGAGTCGGTGCGGCTGGTCGCCCTGTCCGCCACGGTCAGCAACGCCGAGGAGTTCGGCGAGTGGATGGGAGAGGTCCGCGGCGACACCAGCGTCATCGTCGACGAGCACCGCCCGGTCCCGCTCTGGCAGCACATGCTCGTCGGCAACCGCATCTACGACCTGTTCGTCACCGGCGACGAGGACCGTCGCCCCCAGATCAACCCCAACCTGCTGCGCATCGCCAGGGACGAGGAGCGCCAGGCGTACGGCAGGGGCCGCCGCGGCTACCCGCGGCCCCGCAGGAACGGCCCGCCGGACCGGGCTGCGGCCATCGAGCGACTGGACGCCGACGCCCTGCTGCCCGCGATCACGTTCATCTTCTCCAGGGCCGGTTGCGACGCCGCCGTCATGCAGTGCCTGCACGACGGCATCCGGCTCACCACCGACGCCGAGCGCCACGAGATCCGTCAGATCGTCGACGAGCGCACCGCGCACCTGCCCGACGAGGACCTGGCCGTGCTCGGCTACCTCGAGTGGCGCGACGCCCTGGAGCGAGGCCTGGCCGCCCATCACGCGGGCATGCTCCCGGCCTTCAAGGAGGTCGTCGAGGAGCTGTTCACCCGCGGCCTGGTCAAGGCCGTGTTCGCCACCGAGACCCTCGCGCTGGGCATCAACATGCCCGCCCGCTCCGTGGTGATCGAGAAGCTCGACAAGTGGAACGGCGAGACCCACGCCGACCTCACCCCCGGCGAGTACACCCAGCTCACCGGGCGAGCCGGGCGCCGCGGCATCGACGTGGAGGGCCACGCGGTGGTCCAGTGGCAGCCGGGCACCGATCCCCTCCAGGTCGCCGGCCTGGCCAGCACCCGTACCTACCCGCTGCGCTCCAGCTTCCGCCCCTCGTACAACATGGCGGTCAATCTGGTCGGCCAGGTGGGCAGGGAGCGGGCCAGGACGCTGCTGGAGTCCTCGTTCGCGCAGTTCCAGGCCGACCGGGCCGTGGTGGGCATCGCCAAGCAGGTGCGCCGGGCCGAGGAGGCCCTGGAGGGCTACCGCCAGGCGATGACCTGCCATCTGGGCGACTTCGAGGAGTACGCCGCGATGCGCAGGGCCCTGTCCGACAGGGAGGCCGAGCTGTCACGCCAGCGCGGCGCGGCCCGCAGGACGCAGGCGCTGCGCTCGCTGGAGGCGCTCAAGCCCGGCGACATCATCAGGATTCCCGGCGGGCGCCGCGCCGGCCTGGCCGTCGTTCTTGACCCCGGCCTCAACTCCCGGGGCGAGGGCCCGTCCCCGCTGGTGCTGACCATCGGCAAGCAGGTCAAGAAGCTGTCGCCGGCCGACTTCCCCGTCCCGGTCGAACCGGTCGAGCGTCTGCGCATCCCGAAGAACTTCAACGCCCGCTCGCCGAAGGAGCGGGCCAACCTGGTCTCCTCGGTACACGCCAAGATCGGCGACCGGGACTTCGGCAAGCCCGTCAGGGCACGCGACCACGCCGCCGAGGACGAGGAGATCACCCGCCTGCGCCGGGAGATCCGCCGGCACCCCTGCCACGGGTGCGACGAACGCGAGGACCACGCCCGCTGGGCCGAGCGCTACCACAAGCTGCTCCGCGAGACCGAGGGGCTGCGCCGCCGGGTCGAGGGCCGCTCCCACGTCATCGCCCGCACCTTCGACAAGGTCTGCGGGGTGCTCGACCAGCTCGGCTACCTCGACGGTGAGAGCGTCACGACCGAGGGCCGCCGCCTGGCCCAGCTCTACACCGAGCTGGACCTGCTGACCGCCGAGTGCCTGCGCGCCGGGCTCTGGAACGACCTGGACCCGGCCGAGCTGGCCGCGTGCGTCTCCTCGCTGGTCTTCGAGTCCAGGCAGGCCGACGACGCCCGCCAGCCCAGGATCCCCGCGGGTGGCGCGCAGCAGACGCTGGCCGACATGGTCCGTCTCTGGAGTGAGCTGGAGTCGATCGAGAGCGACCACGGGCTGTCGTTCATCAGGGAGCCCGACTTCGGCTTCGCCTGGGCGGCCTTCCGCTGGGCCAGGGGTCACACCCTGGATTCCGTGCTCCGAGACGGCGCCGGTGGCGCGGAGCTGGCCGCGGGAGACTTCGTACGCTGGATGAAGCAGCTGCTCGACCTTCTCGGCCAGATCTCCAATGCCGCCCCCGCCGGGAGCAAGGTCAAGCAGAACGCGAGCAAGGCGATGGACGCGCTGCGTCGCGGGGTGGTGGCCTACTCGTCCCTGGCCTGAGCCGGGCCGTGCGGGGGGCGTACCGGGTACGGCTGGTTTCCCGGACGAGGCGCGGTCAGGCCAGGCTGAAGCGGACCTCGCGGGTGGTCGGGTCGGCGCGCGTCAGCCGCACGCGCACGCTCCTGCCCAGCCCGAGCCCCTCGCCGTCGCAGCGGGCCACCACCGCCGGATCGGTGAGCTGCACCTGGCCCCACGGCCGGTCCTCGGCCACGTCGATCACCACCGCCTCGAACGTCTGGCCCACCCGCTCACGGAGCACGAAGGCCTCCACCAGGTCCACGCACGCCCGCTCGACGCCGTTCACGCGCCGCCCGGTGGCGTGCATGATCTCCGGCAGCTCGCCCATGGCCTCCTGGACGTCCTGCGGCACCGGCTCGCCCGCCGCGATGGCCAGGCAGATCTCCGTGGCGTAGCGGTCGATGAGCCGGCGCAGCGGCGCGGTCACATGCGCGTACGGCGCGCCCACCGCGGCGTGCTCCGCCTGCGAGGGGGGCTCGCCGTTGAAGGCCACGTAGCCGGCGCCGCGCAGCAGCACCGTCGACTCCTGCAGGAACGCGGCCTGCTCGGGGATCTTCGGGTCGAGGGCGTGCACGACGTCGCCGTACCCGGCACCCTCCGGCCAGGGCACGCCGAGTGCCGCGGCCACCCTGCGGACCTGGGCGACCCTCTCGGCGGGGGCGGGCGGCAGCACCCGCAGCAGGCCGATCTCCGCGTCCAGCATCATCGAGGCGGCGGCCATGCCCGTCAGCAGCGAGATCTGCGCGTTCCAGGCCTCGGCCTCCAGCGGGGCGCGCAACTCCAGCCGGTAGCCGTCCCCGTCCGGAACGACCTCCTGGTCGGGGGTGGGCAGCGTGACGCCGCCTCTGGCCCGCTCCAGGGCGAGCCTGAGCCGGCCGATCTCGGCCAGCAGCCGCAGCGTGCCGTCGGCGGTGCCGGTGTCGATCGCGGCCTGCGCGTAGTCGTAGTCGAGCCGCTCGCGGCTGCGCACCAGCGCCCTGGTCACGTCCGCGCCCACGATCCGGCCCTCCGCGTCGAGGTCGACGCACCACAGCGCGGCGGGCCGCGTCACGCCCGGCAGCAGGCTGGCGGCGGCCTCCGACAGCAGGGGCGGGTGCAGCGGCACGCGCCCGTCGGGCATGTAGACCGTCTCGCCCCGGGTGCGGGCCTCGGTGTCGATCGCCCCGCCGGGCCTGACGAACGCCCCGACATCGGCGATGGCGTACCAGACGCGGTAGCCGCCGGGCCGCTCCTCCAGGTGCACGGCCTGGTCGAGGTCCATCGCCCCTGGAGGGTCGATGGTGATCAGTGGCAGGTCGGTCCGGTCCAGCCGGGGCAGGGCGGGCACCTCGGCGACCCACTCGGCCTCGTCGACCGCCGCCCGGGGAAACCCCTCGGGCAGCTTCATCTCACGGCGGATCCGTTCGAAACCGTCGTCGAGCCGGGGATGGGACTCTCCGGGTACCCGGATGCTCTTGTGAGGCACAGGGAGCAACCTACCGGCTTGCGGCGGTCCCGCCCCACCGACTAGGGCGAAATGGTCAGATCGGACATTTGGCGGGTGGGTCAGAGCGCGGAGGTCAGGCGTTCCAGCGGCCCGCCCAGGCCGTAGCGCTCGCTCAGCGCCGCCAGGGCGTCCGGGTCGCGGGGCTTGGTCGGGAGCGTGAGGTCGGTCTCGGGCAGGGGCGCGTCGCGGGCGACCCAGACCACCTCGGGGGCCACCCGCAGGTAGTCGCGGGCGGCCGACAGCCTGGCACGCTGGCCCGAGGTCAGGTCGCCGTCCCCGTCGACGGCGCGCAGCAGCGCCTCCAGCGAGCCGAACCGGGTGATCAGAGCTGCCGCGGTCTTGTCACCTACCCCCGGCACGCCCGGCAGGCCGTCACTGGGGTCGCCGCGCAGGGTGGCGAAGTCGGCGTAGGAGCGGCCGGGGATGCCGTACTTCTCGGCGACGGCGGCCTCGTCGACCAGCTGGAGGTTCTTGACCCCTCTGGCGGTGTAGAGAACGCGGACCGGCCGGGAGTCGTCGACCAGCTGGAACAGGTCGCGATCGCCGGTGACGACGTCGACCTGGCCGCTCGCCCGTGCGGTGAGCGTGCCCATCACGTCGTCGGCCTCGTAGCCGGGCACGCCGATGCGGGCGATGCCCACCGCGTCGAGCACCTGCTCGATCACCGGCACCTGCGGGGCGAGCGTGTCCGGGGTCTCCTCGGCACCGTCCTCGGCGACCCTGTGGGTCTTGTACGTGGGGATGGCCGCCACCCGGAAGGCGGGGCGCCAGTCGGCGTCCATGCAGGCCACGAGCTCGTGGGGAGAGTGCCGGCGGACCAGCATGGCGATCATGTCGATGACGCCGCGCACCGCGTTGACGGGCATGCCCTCGGGCGAGGTCATCGACTCGGGAATCCCGTAGAAGGCGCGGTAGTACAGCGACGGGGTGTCAAGAAGCATCAGGCCGGGCATGGCGACCATTTAACCAATCAGCCGAGCACCCCGATGGCCAGAACGCAGGTGTCGTCCTCGGGATTGGGGCCGCCGATCACCTCGATGAGCTGATCGAGCCCGTCGTTCGGATCCCCCCTCAGCAGGGCCGCGGCCTCCATGGTCAGCGCCAGGCCCTCGTCGATGTCCCGGGTGCGCCGCTCCACCAGCCCGTCGGTGAAAAGCAGCAGCAGGTCGCCCTCCCGCAGCTCGACCCCGGCCAGCTCGTACGGCTCGTCGGGGGTGGCGCCCAGCAGCACCCCGGCGGGCGGGTCGAGCTGGGTGGCGGTCCCCTCGCGGACCAGGATTGGTGCCGGGTGCCCGGCCTGTCCCCAGGTGAACATCCTGGTGGCCGGGTCGAGGTGACCGACGATCGTGGTCGCCGTCGTCTCCGGCATCCGGTGCAGCACGAAGTCGTTGAGCCAGGCCAGCAGCCGGTCGGGGGAGTGGCCGGTCATCGCGAGGCCGACCAGGGCGTGCCGCAGCTGGGCCATCTGGGAGATCGCGGGCACCCCGTGCCCGGCCACGTCGCCGATGGCCAGCAGCACCCTGTCGTCGGGCAGGGGAACGGCGTCGTACCAGTCGCCGCCGAGGCTGGGCTTGGCGTCCGCCGCCACATAGCGGACCGCGATGCGCGCGTGCGGCAGGTCGATGGTCTCTCCAAGGCCGGGCATTATCGCCTCGCGTAGCGCGAGGCTCATGTGGTGTTCCTGCTCGGCCTGCTCGCGGACCCGCAGCAGCTTGCTCCGCGACTCGGCCATGATGCGCTCGGCGCGACGTCGGCAGGTGATGTCCTGGACGACACCGTGCACGGCGGCATGACCGCCGGTCACGACGGGGTCGAGTACGGCGCGAAGGTGGCGGAGCTCGCCGCGGCGGCGGATGCGGAACTCGACCTCGCCGGGCTCGGCCCGGTGCATGACGGACCACAGACGCAGGTCGAGGTCGGGACGATCGGTCGCCTCGACGTGGCCGGCCAGATCGCGCAGGTGAATCGGGCCGTCGCCGGGATCTCGGCCGAATATGGTGTACACCTGATCGGACCAGGTGGACTCTCCGGTCTGAAGATTCCACTCGGTCCAGCCCATATCGCCCAGGCGTTCCGCGTGCGCCAGGCGGGTGTTGAGGAGTTGCCGCTCCACGGCCATGTGCTCGTCCGGTTCGTCTGGCAACCGCTGCGCCATCTCAGCGGCGATCGACGGAGCCGAACCGGTCACTTGGTCGTTTCGTGGGTGGAGGGGGGGCTGGTGGCCGCCCACTACGCCGACCATGTAGCTCGCTCTCGGAATGTATGGCTTTGCGGACATTTTGCCAACAAAATGTGATCGTACTTCAACGGATTGTAGTGGTGGGGCTGTCGTCGTACCTTCCTTTTCCTGAGTTTCGGTCCCGGGGCCGCTCCCGGATGCATCGCCGCTCCGCCCGGGATTAGATTGGTCGGTGTGACGACGGAGTCCTCTGATCTCTATCCCGTGACCCGCCTGGAGGCCGCCCGCGAGGCCGCCGCCACCGCCGGGCTCGACGCGCTGCTGCTCACGCCAGGCCCAGACCTGCGTTACGTGACCGGTTATGAGGCGCTGCCGCTGGAGCGGCTCACCTGCCTGGTGCTCCCGGTCGTGGGTGAGGCGTTCCTGATGGTGCCCCGCCTGGAGTTGCCCGCTGCCGAGCGCTCTCCGGCGTCCAGGCTCGGCGTGGAGTTCGTCCCCTGGGACGAGACCGACGACCCGTACGCGGTCGTCGGCGGGCGTTTGGGCGCGGTTGGAAAGGTGGGCCTCGCCGACCGGATGTGGGCGATGCAGTCGCTGCGCCTGCGCGATGCGATCCCCGGAGCCGAGCAGGTGCTCGCCGGGACGGTCCTGCGCGGGCTGCGGATGCGCAAGAGCCCGGCCGAGGTGGCGGCGCTGCGCGAGGCGGGCGCCGCGATCGACGCCGTCCACGCCCAGGTGCCCGGCTTCCTGCGGGCCGGCAGGACCGAGCGGGAGATCGGCAGGGACATCGCCGAGGCGATCATCGCGGCCGGGCACTCCACCGTCGACTTCGTCATCGTCGGCTCCGGTCCCAACGGCGCCAGCCCGCACCACGAGCTGTCGGACCGGATCGTCAGGGAGCGCGAGCCGATCGTGGTCGACATCGGGGGTCAGATGCCCGGCGGCTACTGCTCGGACTCCACCCGCGTCTATGCCATCGGCGAGCCTCCGGCGGGCTTCCTGAAGTACTACGAGGTGCTCAGGCACGCCCAGCAGGCGGCCTGCGACGCCGTGCGTCCCGGGGTGCCGTGCGAGGCGATCGACGCCGCCGCGCGAGACGTGATCGCGGCCGAGGGGTACGGCGACTACTTCATCCACCGCACCGGCCACGGCATCGGCCTGGAGACCCACGAGGAGCCCTACATCGTCGCGGGCAACGCCGAGCCGCTGGCGCCCGGTTTCGCCTTCTCCGTCGAGCCGGGCATCTACCTGCCCGGGGCACACGGCGCCCGCATCGAGGACATTCTCATCTGCACGGAGGAGGGCGGCGAGCGGGTCAACCACCGCACTCGCGAGCTTGTGGTCGTCTGACGGGTGCCCCGGCAGGCCCCTGTCCGGTCGCGCCCCGGGGGGAGCCGCGGTCGTCCGGCGGGTGCCAGAATCGGGGTGGCCGGCGACCCCGGCCACCCACCTTCGTCGTCCGCGCCGGGACCTGGAGCACGCGGATGCGATCCCCTCCCCCCGAGCCCAGGGGAGGGGTCTCCACGTTGGAAGGATTCAGATGACCGTTGAGCGCGTTCTGCCGACCGGTGACGCCCATGACCTGCTGGACCTGGTCCGCGACCTGATCGGCAAGGAGGTCGCCCCCCGGGCCGCGGCCGACGAGTCCGCCGAGCGCTTCCCTCGGGAGGTGTTCACCACGCTGGGCCGCGCGGGACTGCTCGGCCTGCCCTACCCCGAGGAGCATGGCGGGGCGGCACAGCCGTACGAGGTCTACCTGCAGGTGATCGAGGAGCTGGCGGCCGGCTGGCTGGCGGTGGGGCTCGGCCTGTCGGTTCACACCCTGTCGTGTTTCCCGGTGGCCGCCTACGGCACCGCCGAGCAGCGCGCCGCGCTGCTTCCCCGGATGCTGGGCGGTGAGTGGCTGGGCGCCTACTGCCTGTCGGAGCCGCAGTCGGGGTCCGACGCCGCCGCGCTGGCGACCCGGGCGGTTCCCGGTGAGGACGGTTACACGGTCGACGGGGTCAAGGCCTGGATCACCCACGGCGGCGCCGCCGACTTCTACACGCTGATGGCCCGTACCTCGGCCGACGGCGCGCGCGGCATCTCCTGCTTCCACGTGCCCGCGGGGACGGAGGGGCTGTCGTTCGGCGCGCCCGAGCGGAAGATGGGCATGAGGTCGTCACCGACCGCCCAGGTCCGCTTCGACGGGGTGCGACTGGGGCCGGAGGCGCTGCTGGGCGCCGAGGGGGAGGGCTTCAGGATCGCCATGGCCGCGCTGGACGGCGGCAGGCTCGGTATCGCCGCCTGCGCCGTCGGCGTGGCGCAGGCCGCCTTCGAGGCCGCCACCGCGTACGCCGCCGAGCGCCGCCAGTTCGGCTCGCGGATCGTCGACTTCCAGGGCGTCGGCTTCATGCTCGCCGACATGGCCACCCAGATCGCCGCCGCCCGCGCCCTCTACCTGGACGTCGCCCGGCTGCGCGACGCGGGCCGGCCCTACGGCACGCGGGCGGCGATGGCGAAGCTCTTCGCCACCGACATGTGCATGAAGGTCACCACCGACGCGGTCCAGGTCCTCGGCGGCTACGGCTACGTGGAGGACTTCCCGGTCGAGCGTTACATGCGGGAGGCCAAGGTCCTGCAGATCGTCGAGGGCACCAACCAGGTCCAGCGCCTCGTCATCTCCCGCGCCCTCGCCAGGAGCGACCGGGCGTGACGTCCCGACCGGCCGGGCGGTGAGCTCAGGCCCTGGCGGAGGGGATCCCGGTCGTCACCCCGAGGCGCCGCCGGAGTTCTGGGGGCCGGTGTGGATGATGGCGGCCCACAGGTCCGGCCGGCCGGGGTATCGCTCGCGAAGGGCCAGGCTCGCGCCGTGGACGGCGTCGGCGACGCCGGCGCCGGGCGGGACGCCGGGATCCAGCCGGGCGTAGACGTGGTCGGCCGCCTGCGCGGCGACATCGTCCCTGATCCCCCACAGTGTGGCGATGACGTGCTCGTAGCCCGCGAGCTGGAAGGCCGACGCCAGGTGGATCGCCTCGTCGGCGATCCTGCCTGTCGGGGCGGCGGTGTGGCATGCCGAGAGGTAGGCGAGCTCCGCGTGGGGCAGGTCCTGCCGGGCGATGTCCAGAACACCGAGCCGGTCGTGCCCCAGGGCCAGGTGGCTCCTGGACGGCCGGTGCGGATCGGCGTAGGCGTGACCGGCGAAGTGCAGCCAGGCGTGATCGGGGAGCGCGGCCAGCAGCCGCTCGCGGGAGACCGCTCCCAACAGGACCGACCCGGGAATCCGGTGCGCGATCCGCTCGGCCTCCTTGACGGTGGCGGGCAGGTCGCTCATCCCCGGTGTGCGGTCGACGGCCACGACCAGGGGACGGCGCGGACGTGGAGGCGCCGGCGGCTGCCGGCGGGCGTGCTGCAGGGCTCGCAGCGTGGAGGTGTACGAGGACACGACGTGGTCGAGCACGCCCGGTTCCCCCGGCCGCCCCGCCGCGTGCAGCGGAAGGTACGAGAGAGCGGTGGTCGGGCACCAGCAGACACGGGGAGCGGGCCCGCCGGGCACGGGAGGTCCGGTGAGGCCGAGGGCGTCGAGGACCGGCGCGGCGACCGCGTCCCACAGCCAGCTCAGCGTCTCCTCGGCGACGCGCATGTCCACGGTGCCCTCGACGGCCAGGCGGAATCGTATGGCGTGCTGGAACGACCTGTCGCGGTCCAGGAGGGGAAGGTGGACGGACTCGACGCCGTCTTTCCGCACGATCAGGGCGTCGCTGCGGTAGGGACTCACATTGACGACCACCACGGGGTCCTCGCCCACGGTGGCGATCAGATCCTCGCCACGCGGGGGCACGAGAAGGCCCATCGCGTGAACCGCCCGCAGCGCCTCCTCCCACTCGGCCGCCAGGCGCCAGCGGTGCTCGGCGGTGAGGCTGCCGGCCATGGCGGTGCCGAGGACGGAGGGCTCCTGATCCAGCAGGCCGCGCAACCGCCGCACGCGGAGCGCCAGCTCCGGTGCCCGCTCCTCAAGCTCACCCAGGTCGGAACGGGTTTCCAGGGACTGGGCGAACAGCAGGCCCCGGCCGTACTCCAGCAGTTCCAGCGCCCGGACCGGCTGCCCCTGATGGAGGGCACACGCCGCGGCGTCCAGGCCGAAGTAGGCGTTGCTCCCGAGCACGCGTTCCTGCTCGGCCCTGGGCAGCCTGCGGGTGGTGGCCAGGGGAAGCAGCCGTACTGCTGCCGCGAACCCGTCCGCGCCCTCCTCCCAGCGCCCGTGGTCGGCCGCGGCCTGACCCCATTTCCAGCTCGCGCGGAGCCGGTCGGACAGATTCCCGCTGGGGGACCGCGCTACCTCTCGCAGCGTCCGCAGCGCCTCGTCGAGATCGGCGGCATCGCCGCTCCGGGTGAATCGCTCCGTCATGGCGTCGCCGACGCCGATGGGGTCGTCCGCCTCGCGCAGCAGGCGGATGGCTTCGGCCAGCTCGCCGGGATCACCGGTCAGCTGTGCGCGCCGCAGGAGGGTCTGCCCGAGTTCCTTGAGCCCCGCCTGCCGCTGCGCGTCCCCCGGGGGAGCAGCGGCGGCCGCGGCCCGGCAGAGCTCGACGGCCTCGTCCAGCGCGGGCCGCTCGCCCGTGTGGTCGAACCTGATCCTGAGCGCCCAGGCGAGCCCGGAAAGCAGCAGGGGAGTGTCCCGCATGGCGGGGTCGGTCTCGGCGACCGCCTGGCGCTTCCGTCTGATGCCCTCGTTCAGGCAGGTGGCGTCGCCGCTCGCCTGGAAGCGGAGGAGCTGGACCGTGCCGAGCAGGTCCAGATGCAGGGCCCGTCCCGAGGCCCCGGGCGGAACGGCGTCGATGCTCTCCTCAAGCGCGTCGGCGGCCTCGGGGAAGGCGGACAGGTCGCCGAGGTAGGCGGAACGGATGAGGATGACCTGCGCGTACGCGGGGAGAACCGTGTAACGGCCGGCCGACCGGAGGGGAAACATCTCCAGTGCCTCGCGGGCGATCCGCACCGCCTCCTCGATGTCCTCCTCACTGCCTCGCTCGGCGAATCGCATCGTCAGCGACATGGCGAGCCGCGGCACGATGAAGGAGTGATGCGGATCACCGGGGTTCAGGCCGCCGGACGCCGCGCGCAGCGCCACGACCGCCTCCTCCAGGGCCGTTTCGTCCCCGGTGCGGATGGCCAGGTTCCGCAGCGCGCTGCCGAGCGCGCTCCGGGCGATGACCAGGTCCTTCGACGGCTCGTCCCCGAGCAGTTCCACCGCCTCCCGCAGCGACGCGACCGACTCGGCCAGCGACGCGTCGTCACCGTGGCGCAGGTACACCTCCTCCAGAACGCTTCCAAGGGTCGTCAGGCAGGCCGCCCGGATCGGATCCTCGGCGCGGACACGCGCCACTGCCTCTCGCGCCGCGTGGACGGCGTCGTTCAGCGCAGGCCCGTCGGCGGCGAGGACGTAGAGGTTCCGCAGCGTCATGGCGAGATCTTTCAGGCACGCCACCCGCTCGGGAGCTTCGGGAGGGAGCAACGCGGCCGCCCGGCGCAACAGCGTGGCCGCCTCCCGCAGCTCGGCCCCGTCCCCGGTTCTCATCGAGGACTCGGACAGCACCCCGCCGTAGGCCTGGAACACGGCGGCCTCCGCGGGATCGCCCGGAGGGCAGGCCTCAAGGGCGAGCCGGCCCGCGTCGATCGCCTCCGCGATCACGGACGGGTCACCGCCGTGCAGGAAACGGTGATGGAGGACGGCGCAGAGACCCAGCGTGGAGCTGAGTCGTTCCCGGCTGCCGGGCGGGGCGCTCGCCCATGACCGCCGGAAGGCCGTGGCGGCCTCCTCCAGGAGCCGTAGGTCGCGGGAGACGTCGAAGTGGTTCGCCGCCGCGAAACCCAGGGCGTTCAGATACTCGGGCGTCTCGGGGCTGCCGGAGGGGAGCAGGGTGACGGCCCGCCGGGCGGTCTCCACCGCCTCGTCGAGGGCGTCCCGCTCACCCGTCGAGGCGCACCACTCCATCGCGTGCCGGGAGATTTCCCTCATCAGGGCCGGCAGCATCGGGTCGCCCTCGGGCGTCAGCGATTTCGCCACCATGAGGAGCAGCCGGCCCAGCGCGATCCTCTCGTCCTCGGTCGGCAAAAGGCGCAGCGAGCCGCCGTCCGGGTGAAGCACCCCGAGGAGCCGGTCACGATGGCCGGGGCGTCTCCGGCGCATGTGCTGGATGAACGGCAGGACCTGCTCCGGCACCGTGAGCCCGCAGAGATCGGAGAGGTCGAGGAGGACGAACATGGCCACGAAGTCCGGTGAGTCCATGGCGAGGTCCGCGGAGCCGCGGTCGCTCGCCCGGTATCTGGCGCCGTACAGCATGCCGGTCGCGTAGAGGAGCACGGCGGTCTCCCGCGGTGGCAGTCCCTCGTGGTCGCGGAGCCAGCTGCCGGACCTGTACAGCAGTTCCGCGGCGGCGGCACTCGTCCAGGGGCTCAGCACCTGATCCGGACGGCCGTCGTTGATGATGCCGCCAAGGCGCGTCAGGACGTCCTGGATGGTGATCTCCACACCGTCTCCTCTCCGATCTTCCAAGAGTGCGCGACGGCGGAAGATCGGCCAAGATTGACTTCGTGAGAGAGCAGAGTTCCCCCATGTCCCCCGGCGGGGATCCGGCCGAGCGGGGTGTGACCGAGATGCTGCTCGGAGCGCTCGCCGGGTCGGCCCTGCTGCCGTTCCTCCAGGCGGTCGCGACCAAGGCCGGAGAGGATCTGTACACGAGGATCCGGGACCTCCTCTCCGGTGAGAGCCGCGAACGCGCCAGGACCTCGATCGCCGAGGCCGGTCATGTCACGCTGGCCGACCGGGGCTCGAAAACGATCGTGCGACTGCCCGCCGACCTTCCCGCCGACGCGGCGGCGGCGCTCCGAGCCCTGAGGCTGCCCCCGGCGGAGCCGGGGTGGCGCGTCGTCTACTGGGACGGGGCGCACCGCGTGTGGGTCTGCCACGAGGTGGACGCCCCTCCCCGGGGCGCTCTGCGGGTCGACGAGATCACCGGGGACACCCCGCCCGAGCCGGAGCCTCCGGCACAACCCCGCTAGAGCCCGTACGTCTCCAGCAGCCGCAGCCAGATCTCGCTGACCGTGGGGAAGGACGGCACCGCGTGCCAGAGCCGGTCGAGGGTCACCTCGGCGGTGACGGCGATCGTCGCGGCGTGCAGCAGATCGCCCACGGCCGGGCCGACGAAGGTCACTCCCAGCAGGACGCGGCGCCGCTCGTCCACCACCGCCTTGGCCATGCCGCGGTAGCCGTCGCCCTGCAGGTAGGCTCCCGACACCCTGCCCAGGTCGTACTCGACCACGCGGACGTCGAACCCCTCGGTGCGGGCCTGTGCCTCGGTCCGGCCGACCGCGCACACCTGCGGGTCGGTGAAGATGACCTGCGGCGCGCCGTAGCCGTCCGCCACGTCGCGCATTCCCGGCAGGTCGTCGGGCTCGCCCTTGACCCGCGCCGCGATGACGTCGCCGCACAGCCGTGCCTGGTACTTGCCCATATGGGTGAGCAGGGCGCGGCCGTTGGTGTCGCCCACCGCGTACAGCCAGCCGCCGGGGACGCCGGTCGCGCGCATGCTGTCGTCGACCTCCACCGAGCGCCCGGCCTCCAGGCCGACACTCTCCAGGCCCAGGTCGCCGGTGGCGGGGCGCCTGCCGGTGGCCACCAGCAGCTCGTCCGCCTCGACGGGCGGGCCCTCGGACAGGTGGAGCGTGACCGGGCCCCCCGGCCCGGGCCGCTCGACCTTCGTCACCTGGACGCCCTCACGCACCGTGATGCCCGCCCCGGTGAACGAGGCGGCCACCAGTTCCCCGGCGAACGGCTCCATCCTGCCGAGCAGTCCGCCGCGTGCCAGCACCGTCGTCTCTCTCGCGCCGAGTCCGTGCATGGCCTGGGCCATCTCGCAGGCCACCACGCCGCCGCCCAGCACGGCCAGCCGCCTGGGGACGCTTCTGGCCGCCGTCACCTCATGGCTGGTCCACGGCCTGGCGGCCCCTCGCGACGCCGAATCTGACGCAGGTCGATTTCACCAGCGAGGATGAGAGCTGCGAGCTGCCCAGGCCCGCCATCTTCACGCTG